>JAMCVM010000133.1 GCA_023475835.1 Bacillota bacterium
TGAAGGTCGACGTCCGCGTAAAAGCATCCAAGCGGAGTCGGGCTCAAGTCTACCGTCTGGGACGTCTTCCAGTCATCGAGGGTCAGTACCAGACGCGCTGGTGCCACGGTAACCACACGAATGACCGTCGTACCGGGATTCCAGTGTTGGATCTGATGATTAAACTGCCAAAATTCTCGGCCCGAGTTCACAAAATGGGCATAACGTTCGGCTACCGGCGCGTATTGTTCGAAGACGTGGCCCGTCTCCTGGGAGTGCAACAACTTCAGAAATTCGGAGTGGGCCCAGACCAGAGGAGAGGCCGACCCCGTGGGTCGACCAAAAAACAGTTCATGTTCAGGGACGTCTTCGGCATCCCAGACTTGCTCCGGGATGAGCCCGCCCGCGGTGGCTGCCTGTTCCATCGTCGTGAGGTAGGATTCGGCTGAGAGCCCAAGAGCGAGGTCATAGTGGCCGCGCTCCCCACTTAAGAGCGGCCAGGCTCGGCCGATGCCAACACCCGTATAGGGTTCGCCGTGAGGACCTTCACCATAGCCGTCATGGTTGTAGCGATGCCAGACCGGACCATAGGGCATGTCGACCTTTAACCCTGCATCGTAGGCTTGCACGGAATCGACGATGTGGGGATCATCGGCCTGCTTAATCCCGTAACGGACGAGTTCCAAGAACCCGCCATCAATGACGGCGACTTCTGGATACATGAGTTGGCCACCGGGCAGGTTTTTGATAGGGACGTAGCCCTTGTGGATATTGCCATCTTCGGCGATGTCGGCTTGGGGATGAATACGTTCATAGTGCCGGGGATGTCCTGGCACCGCCGTGCCTTCCTCGGTAAAGGTCCATCGGTCCAGACTTTGGGTCCAATAGTCCGCCAGACTTTCCACGTATTCACCCGTGATCGCGTCCCCGTGCTCCCGGGCGATCTGACCGCCTAAGATCAAAGCGGCAATCATCGCGGCCAGTGTCGAAGGCGAGTACCCACCATCTTCTTCCCAACGCTCTTCTTGAGTGACCGGACCATTTTGAACCACGTACGCAAGGGCCTTGATGACCATGGGGTAGACGTCGACATCGGGCTGCCGTCGACTAATTTGATAGGCTAAATGGATAGGAAAGGCGGTTTCATCCAGCTGCGAGCCAGCCCAGTAGGGCTCACCGTTGAGCCAAAAGTTTTGTGGCCAAGACCCGTCTCGGGATTGACTGGCGCGGAGAAAATCTAAGGCTAGGCGAGCATCATCCACGTCGTCTAAAGTCAAAAAGGCATTGGCGGCTTCGACCATATCTCGAGGCCACACCAGATGATATCCGCCGATGTTGCCGTCGCTGGCGGCATTGCCCCAGGGCACCGAGAGGGAGGCGATGATTCCCCCAGAAAAAATCTTGTCTTGGTGGGTTTTGAGCACCATGGCAGAAATCCTCTGCATTCGAGCATGAGGGTGGGAACTGGGCAAAATTCCACCCAGACCATGGAAGAAATGGTGCCACTCAGACACGTAGTTTTGTTCGATCTCGTCGTACGACTCATTCATGGCGAGATGGGCAGCAAACTTAGCTTCCCGTTCGGTACGGCCAAAGCTAGTGATCAGGCATTGGGTTTGGCCCGGCTGGGCCGGCCACTCACCGATGATGGCCAAGTTGCCGTTTTCAGCGCGATCATAGCTCATAATATCGCCGGTTCTCTTGAGTTCGGTCCACCCGTCTGAGAAGCCCACATAGCCGACACTTTGTTTCGTGAAGCTATGCCTCGCCGTTTGGCAAATATAATAGCCGTCTCGCCAAACCAACATTGCCGGCGTGCCGTCGCGCAGCGTATCCAACATCGCGGAGTTGCCGTAGCCGTGGTTGTCGAGATGCGGGGCCAAAAGGAAGAACCAGCGATACGCGTCACCGTCGGTTTCTACGTCGATAGACTGCAACAAGACTGGAAGGCGAGGCCAAGTGATGATCCGCTTTTTAATGGTAAAACGCCCTGCGGGCTCCCGGTTAGTAATCGAGAATCCCGGAGTCATCTCGTCCAAGTATTGGGTGTCGTGGGTTAGATCCCGCTTTTCTTCCCAAAAGCCTCCGTGATTGTCCACCACTAAAAGTTGCGCATCACGGATCGCGGCCATATCTAAGCGTGGATAATAGACCTCGTTTAAAATTCCGTGGGATAGCGAAAACCATACTGGCGAGGAGGCGGAAACGGCTGTTCCCATACCCTCTTTATAGCCTCCGGTCCAGTGCGGTTCGCTACCAGGTGATCCAGGTGCGTTCATAAGGACTCCTTTCACCAAGCTCTGAAGGGATAAAGGGGGTCTTCAGAATCTTGGAAAAAACTCCCCCCCATTATCGCACGACCGAGGGTTCATCGAAAGGCGTGCCCAATCCTGAGGGGCTCTTGAATAGCGCAGTAGAGCCTATCAGCCTGTGGCAGGCAATAAAAAACTCTCTGGACTCGGGCATCGGGTCCAGAGAGGAACAAAATTGGGGCCAGGTGCAGCCCCTTACACTTGGCCTAGGGTTCTCCACACGTCTAGTTTGGTCCGGATGCGCTCTAACACTGCATCAGTAAACTCTGTCGTGCGTGCACTACCCCCTAAGTCGGGGGTCTTGATGCCGCCCGCCACGGTTTCTAAGGTGGCCTCGTAAATGGCCCTGGAGGCTAATTGAGCCCCGGGGTCTTGGCTATAGGCCAAGAGCGAAGCCGTGGCCAAAATCATGGCCATCGGGTTGGCAATATTCCTGCCAAATAGTGTGGGGGCAGTACCGTGCGGAGCTTCGGCCATCACCACCCGGGGCAACCAGTGGTCGTCTAAGGAGAGCAATAGGGATTCGGCACCCGCTAACGAGCCGAACATTTGCAAGACTAAATCTGATAAGCAATCGCCGTCGCGATTGAGCGCAGGAATGACCAAGGCCTCCCCAGCTTTCACTAACAGTAAAGCATAGGTGGTGTCGATGAGTTGCGGCTCGTAGGCCACATCGGGATGGCGCTTGGCCGCTTCGTCCATCTCTTCTTTAAACATGCCTTCGTAAATCGGACTCACCGTATATTTCGGCCCGCCAAAAACCGTCGCATGGAGTCGTGTCGCGTGTAAGAACGCGTATTCAGCCACACCATGACAGACCTTACGGGAAATCTTTTCGGTGCGGTAGGCAATTTCGTCGCCCTGTTCATCCACTCGCCATTCTTTGGCGCCGTAGGCATCATCGACGGCCATACGGACGACGGAGATAGGGGAAAAGACACCGACCGGCGGCGCAATGCCCGGCATTCTGCGTCCCGTACGAACGATCACGGTGCCGTTAATTTCGTGCCGCAAAATAGCGTTGGGACTGCCTACATCATTTTTTGTTTCCGGCGTAATCGTCGCTGCCTTGAGACCGAAGCCATGGTCCTTCATGGCTTGGGCGGCTTCCAAGACCACAGCATTTTTCGTTCGCCGACGATTTTCTAGACTCAGGTCAAATCTCAGAATATCGATAGGAAGTCCTAAGACGTCTGGGGTGAGCACACGAAGCGCTTGCTCCAGCAATTCCTGGCCGGTTTGATCGCCATCAGTAACTACAATATGCAAAAGATCATCTCGTTCCTCAAAGCGATGTCGCGTCAGCATCGTCGAGGACTGGTACGCATACATCACCGAATGGTTGCTCTGAGTATAGCATACGGAAGTCTAGCCTGAGGTTATGGCTCACTCGTTTTGTCTTTGGTTTAGCGAGTTCAGTTGCCATCGGTTCTAACATATTTCCGAGAGCGCGTTGGTCAGGGAAGTCCTCCGATGTGTAGTCATAGCATTCGCTGATTGGGGTATGCAGGGGGTTCTCTGGGTGCGTCAATCAGCGAATCCCAGTCCTTGGGTTGATCTCGGCTTCGCGCTTGTCCCTAATCGTTTGTGAATCTGATGGTACGAAAGTTAGTGGAAGTGATGACAAATATAGTTAGCGCCAACACCTGATCGCGATCGACCGGCTAAACTAGCCTAAACGCGGACTGAATCAGGGGACGACGGCGATGCGATCAGCCCACGAGTCGGCCTTATGGATATCATCAGAAGTTCTCAGATAGTAGGCGGATCCCATCCGCTGCCCTGGGTCCATCGCTTACTCACGTCGGCACACCGAGCTTCGTGCAAGGTGGCATCCCCTCAGGGCCGCGAGTCCACGCTCTAGGTTGATTGAGGGGCAGTCCCACCAAGGTGGATTGTCTCTAGCGCAGCCTACTTGCGAAATGGTCTGGGTTGAGGACTTGAACTTTGCGTTTGGATGAGCTATTAGTTCAGTCAGCTATATGCGTTTCACGGAAGACGATCTAAAACATCCTGTAAACTGAACGCAGGGTAGCCAGTCCCCTGCTTATAAACTTGGGGAATTTAGGAGGCGAAGGCATGAACCGCCAAGAGGTGCGAGTTCGAGTCAAAGAAGCTATGGATGAAGCCATTGGTGAACATGGATACGTCAGTCCCCTGCAGGTGTTGATTCGCCTACAGGTCGTTTCTCCGAAATCGGTAGAAGATTGGCGGGCCGGAAGAATTCTTGCGTTGGAGCGCGTCGCACACATGAACTTATCCAAGCTCAACGCGCTCTTGGACGTAATGAAAGAACTGGCCACGCTTATGGACCTCACGCCATCGTGGACAGCCTATCAACGAAAAACCCGAGGTGGCAGGATGCGCCTGCGCTTCTCTAAGTCAGGCGACCCCAATACCGAGCGAAAATACTCGACGCATTTCGTCAGCCGCCAACTTCGGGCGGCCAAGCGAGCGGCCAAGTTCAGGGATGGGGATGCGGGCCATACCGATGTCGGCCCAAGTTCAGACGATGACGCGGTGTGAACTGGCCTATCCGTGCAATATGAGCAGAGTCGAGTAGTGATCGCTGATCCATGGATCAGACCGAGGAAAGGAAAGCCCATGAGGCGCACGGTCATAGATGAACTGGTTTATGCCTATTAGGAGGGCGGGTTTGAACATCCAGCGGTTTTGGATCTCAAGACCGGGGAGGGCGTCATGATAGTCGATGGAGCAATCAGCGGGGGATCTAGGCATCGATTGAGATAGCCTGGAAAGCCAGCAACGGTACTTGCCTATTCCCCACATCTCATCAGATGAAGCCTGTTACATGCGGGTCAAGTTCGCTGAGCGCACGGAGCGGGATCCTGAGGGTATGTTGCTGGAGACGCACTGCAGCGAAACCGACCCTTTCGCCGGTTCAAAGGCGCTTTGAGTCAGTTGGATCTTTGGCAAGAGTGGTATGAGTGGTATGAGTGGTATGAGTTTGAACGAGACTGGGCTATGAATGAACTCGATCACTGACTCAAGGGGCGACTGCTGGAACTGCAGGACGAGGGCAGAAGGTACGCCGTAAGACGTCATGGTGCCAAGAAACCGACGAGGCGTCCGAAAGTATCCCGCCAGGCCCCTAAAGGTAACGGTGACCGGACGAACGAGACGATTTGCGCCGAGGTCGAACTGAAGCGCAGGCATTGGTTCCGGAATGCACTAACTGAACTAAGCTTGCGAGCATCAGCGTAAGTGTGCTAGATTTTAGAGCGGTCGATTCATCCTGCCAAGGGAGTATACTCTGCATATCCCACTTTGGATCTAGTCCGCACGGCCAAGGTGCGATACGGGGTATAAGCGCCGAGCTTCATACCCAATCAGTGGTGTTGGCAAAATCGGCGATGGTTCAGTATAGAGGCTTCTTACGAGGAGCGCAGCTTACCAGATTAACTGCAGCCCCTGTCGGGTGCGCGTCTACTCCGAGGGATGGCTGGGTAGGGAAAATCGTCGAGGTCGCCTGGGACCAGGCCGAAGAATGAAAGGGGTCGTTAGCGAGGCGGGCTAGGCGACGAACTCGCCGACCATGGACACAACATGAGTCCCTGATCGGATCGATCCCCATGCACGCCGTTCAGGCCCATTGCAAGCTACTGAAGCGCACAAATCACGCACTTTGGGTTGTGCTCGGAATAAGATGCGGGCGCCCAAGACGATTTTGAACGCCTGATGGCGTGAGGTGAGCCACACGATAAGTGGAGGGCTACTTCTTGGCGCTACCCTTCCGAGCGGTCGTTTGACACAGGGCCCCAAGTGATGCCATCCAAGCCGCGCGATGTATTCCATCGCCGCATTAGCTCAAGCTGGCGGTCGGCCAAATCGCGATACGGGTTGGGCACCCAGGCGGTGCGTCCAATCTTTCGAAACAAATGGTCGGAAATTGTAGGTGGGCTTAGGCGCTGTACGGCGGAGGCAAACCCATTGAGTGGGTCGTCAGCGGCCCAGACGACCTTGGTTAGTCTGGCAAACACAATGGCGCCTACACACTGAAGACAGGGCTCAGCCGTGGTATAAAGAGTATTGGTCCACTCCCCGAATCGCCGCCGAGGGTGGTCAATTAACGTCGATCCAATCTTGCGGATGGCTTCAACTTCGGCGTGAGCGGTGGGATCATCCGTGCTAAACACTCGGTTGTAACCCGTGGCGATGATCTGCCCATTTTCTCCTACAATGATGGCTCCGATGGGAAACGTGCCTTCGGCTAATGCGCGCTCTGCTTGATCAAAGGCCAAAAGCAGTCCTTGGCGGTCGGTCATGGCTGTCTCCTTTTATTTCGGTTAGACTCGCGTTCGGGACTAGGGCCATGATTCGATTTCAGGATGGCAAATTCCTGCCGACGCCGTACTTGGTGATTCGGCGCAATCGATTGTCTATTGCTATGCGTTAGCACTTCTTGGCCAGGATAAGGTCAGGTTCACGGGCAACCGGAAGGGGAGATGGCTTTAACATACGGTGAGTCTATACCCTTATTCGGTCAGAGGATCCGTTGATTTAGGAAGAATCTGTCGACAATTGGGATGGACTGCGTCGGATTTACCGGATAACGGCGTGTGGAAGATCGTTTGGACATACGAGGAGCTGACCCATTGATTGGAGGCTTATCAGAGTTGTCCCACCTATACAGTGATCTGTGCTTCCACCTTCGGAAATGTTGTATTGCCAGGGGTGGGAATGTGAACGAATAGATAGACGTTTAGGGCGGGGGAGTGCTTGCCTCTGCCTCCCGAGTGAATGCGTGAACCTGCGTACTGGTTCAGATGGCGATGACGACGAGTAGCGCTCTTGCGCACTTTGTGTGATACGGCCAGGGCTGGCCATTCTAGCTTGGGCCTTTTTGTCTCAACGATCTTACAAGGGGGAGTGGATCGGAACGTAAGATCTCTTCATTTTTCTGGATGACCTTGGAGTCGAGAGCCCAATCCACCCAATACCATTCAAACGGTTTTTCGCATCACATGAAGGTGCTGAGAGCCGAAGAATTGGCCATCAACTCGACGCATGCTATCGCAGCCGGTTCCTTCAAAACCCCTCACCGAGACCCATTTGACTGGATGTTGGCGGCCCAAGCGCAGATAGAAGGTCTATCGCTGGTGTCGAAAGATCCGCTATTGAGGCATTTTGAAGTGCCGATGACTTGGTAATCCCCTCGGGGCGTGATTGCGCGCACCCCCCTGAAAGGATTTGTCCATCCAAGCTTGACGCCCGGTCATCCGATGAGGAAAGCCCTGATAGCCCAGGGGAACATGGTACCCATACATTTCTCCCGGCCATAGAGGGGCAACCGGCAGAGAACTACACTGGTGGTCCGTGGCCCGGGAACCCAGAGACCTCACCAGATAGGATACTCAATAGTATCAAGGAATTACGGCACGGAGAGGGGTAACCTTTTACCCTTCTTTAGCGTTTTTCAGATGTCAGGGATCCAGTCATTCCTGACCTTGGAAGTGGACATGGTGATTGACAGACGTTGCCAGCCGGCTTACGGTGCATTTGACAGTCTGATGAGATATTCTCGGGAGCGATGTCAAGGCGGGTTTGGTTCTCCGTGAAAGTTTTGGGTTCCAGATTCATTCAGAAAGGGATGGTTCTAGGATGACTTCGTCACGTGTTCTCTTTGCGGTAATAGGGAGCCTAGGGTTGAGCTTGGCCACGATGGCGGCAACTCCGGCACCGCCAACCGCGATGCTGCCTAAAACAGCGGTTGCGCTTCGCATGCAAACCACCGCTAAAGTGGTCCCTGTGGGAGTAGAAGCGAGTTTGAATGCGCTTCCAGTGACCGCACAAGGCAAGTATGTTGGCGGTAATATTGGACTCACGGTCTGGTCTCGGACCCCACTCTATGATACCACCTTGACCCCAGTGGAGGCTGCAGGCACCGAATTCAGCGCATCGCGCCCGGGAGTTTATGAAATTACGGCGACACTGGGTCGGCTTAAGGGACAATTAGCCATTCGGGTGGTGGCGAAGACCAAGCTGAATCCCTCATCGACAACGACCTTGGTTTTGCAGGCGGCATCAGCGAAAGATCCGCACTTGGCTGACCTCGTAGGCCTAACCCCTGTGCCTAAAGGAATGCCCCGAGACTCGACCGTGCTCAAAGTGAGGGTTCCGCTTTATCCCGGGGCACGCCGACAAGCGGTTAGCATAGAGAACTATCCGGCGCCCATTCCTGGAGGTAGTTGGTATCTCTTGGCGTCGCCCGTCCGCGGATATTTCATCAAAGCGTCGCAAACCACAGTCGATCTATGGTATCTCAACGCGTTTAGTCAAATGGGATATCTCATGAACGGAGAAGGGGGTGGCCCTCAGAACATCCACACTTACAACTTTACCCAAGATCCGAAAGCCCCTATGCCAGAGACCATTGGCATTCGGACTCGCAGCGAACCTGGGGGCACGGAGGTAGTCTATGCCAGCACCACGATCGTGGTGCCGCCTCGTCCGCCGTCGAGCTTCTATCCCGCGACGGTACGTTCGCTCGATCTAAGCTATCGCTCAGACAGCCAGGCGACTCCGGTTACCTTCGAGGTGACCCAGCCAGAGCAGGTTTTTGAGTTGGTCCATGATCTCAATGCGATGGCGCTCAATAGCGGAGGCGTCTATATGGAATGTCCGATCCAAGGCAGCGTTCCCTCCGTCGGGATCGAGGTCGCGAGTCCCACCGGTCGCTTTCCTAAAGCCCAACTCAATGACGGGGATCCCTGTCAGACCGGGACCGTGGGGGCGGTGCAGGTGGTGAGTACGCCAAAGTTCTGGGCATTGGTGCAAGCGCTGGCCAAAAAAGTAGAAACGGGCAGCTAATGCCGGAAAGCGGCGTTAAAGGAGGCGCCGCTTTCCGGGGCGCCTCCTTTAACGTTCTGTTTATCTCAGCTATTCGGAGCGAACGCCAAGGGCTCGATCCAGACGGGGTCGGTTAAAGCCGACGACGACGGTGCCGTTCACGTCAATGACCGGGACTCCGGTCTGACCTGACTTTCGCTTCATCGAGTTCAGCGCACTCTCATTTTTGGTGATGTCTAGCTCCTTAAAGGGAATTTTGCGCTCCTTCAAGTAGTGCTTGACCGTCCGGCAGTGCGGACAGGTCGGAGTGGTATAGACTGTAACCACGTTAAATCGACGCCTCCTTGACTGCATCCCGTATGACATTGGCCACTTCCGTGGCTAATGGAGTTAAAGCTTCGTTGCCGATAAGGCCCAACATAACTTCGGGTTCTGGGAATCCAATGGTCGTTTGGCCACTTTGGCGATCTTCGTAGACGACAATTTTACAGGGAAGAAAGTAGCCAGACGATTGTTCCATGTGAAGCGCCTGTTTGGCCCGGGGAGCAGAGCACACTTCGAGCACATGAAACGGAGGTTCGGGCTCTAGGCCCTTTTCCACCAGCTTTTGATTAAGGTCGAGATGCCATAAGACGCCGAATTGCCGTAAGGACAGCGCGCGCTCTAGATCATCGATGGCAGCTTCTACCGACTTCTCAGTGGTCACCCAATAGCGGGTGGATGGCATACGACTTCTCTCCTTCCCAATCTAGCGGTCGCGGGACTATGGAGCGCCGGCGCTTGGCCGCCCCAATTAGGATTGTCCGGCGACCGTGCGGTCAATAACCAGACGCACAGCGTCGAGATCCCAATTGGCGTCCGGGCTCAGGTGCATGATGTGTTCGGCGATGCCACAGGCTTCCACCATGCGCGCGACCTTAGCCAGAGCCCCTTGCACTGCGGAGACTTGAGTAAGAATATCGCGACACACGTCCTGGCGACTGACCATGGATTCGAGCCCGCGAATTTGACCCTCGATGCGGCGCAGACGACGCAGTAAATCCTCTTCTTTAAGATAGACCGGGGTGCTTTCCGAACTCACCGCGATCCCTCCTTCCCGCCTAAGAACCACTCTTCAGCGCTTGATGGACGGCGTCCATCAGCGTTGCTTCTGGAGCAGCTCCGGTGACTCGTGCACTGCTGTTGACGACCGTCATGGGCACACCCATGACGTTAAATCGGGTCGATAAGCGTGAAAAGATGGTGCAATCAACCATATCTGCGATAACTCGGCGCGGGTTAACTCGCGCCATATCCTGAGCCAGGCGGACCGCCTGGGGACAATAGGGTCAGGTAGGGGTGACGAAGACTTCCAAATGCAGATCGTGGTCTAGATTTTTCAGCCACGACTGTGTTTCTTCGCTAATATGAGGCGCGAGACCTATCGAGAGCGATCGCACGGTGTCGACTAACCCCCCAAACTCATAGCCGCTGGGAATGCCCAGATAGCGAATTCCCGAAAATTCTCCGTCGAACCACACCTCAGAGATCGGGCCCTGTCTCTCGTTGTCGTGCTCGGGCAAAAACTGAGACAGCGGTGAGGCGATGTCTTGGATTTGGACCAATCCGTTCAGCGCTTGCAACTCGTCCCACAGCGCTTTCATGGTTTCGTTAGCCGAGGCATCTCCCTCGCCGCCATAAAACCGGATCTCTACGGGATCCTTCAAGTCTTGCCATAAGTCGCGAATTTCGTCTTGAACCTTGTCGGATAGGATCATCGAGTGGCCTTCTTTCTGTCTGTCTGGATGTCTAATCGATCGACCAACGATCGATAGGATGCCCTGCCCCGAGCCATAAGGCCATGCCGCCTAGAACACTGAAGGTCGTATAGCCGCGTTCTGCCAAAAAAGCGGCACCCGTCAGACTGCGATTGCCATGGGCGCAGACGACCACGTGTTGGCGATCCTTAGGTAGTTCCGCTAAGCGCTCACTCAGGGTGCCTAGAGGGATGGTTTTGGCCCCGGGGATGATGCCGCTTCGCCATTCATAAGGCTCGCGCACGTCAATTACGCTAAAAGCCTCAAGACGGTGAGCTAGTTCATCCACGGTCACGGGTTTCACTTGAACGGTAGCTGCTCCGAGTTGTTTCCAAGGGCCGAGCCCTTGGTCCCAGACCGCGACGACAGTTCCACCAGCCTGTTCCCACGCCTCTTTTGCGGCCGTTCCGAGCCGCGGATTGTCGGTAAAGAGTACGACGGAAGGTTCGGTGATGGCCTGTCGCACCAGTGCCGCCCAGCCTTCTTGACGAAATGGCAGAGACTGGCTGCCAGCAATGTGCTCTTCGGCAAATGCCCGAATCAATCGGATATCGATGACCGGGAACTGATTCGATTCGAGAATTGCTTTCAGATGTTCCACGGTCAGCGTCATCATCGTTCCCCTCTCGTTGGATCGCCTTAGGATAAAGGAAAATCTGTTTCCACCGTCATGCCGTCAAATTAGCAGTGCGAATCGACTCGGCCTCCTCAGGCGGGGGTTTTAAGTATCGTAGGGTTTCTTCGACAAAAATGTCGGGATCGCTCATGTGCACGAACGGATTAAACCGACGCTCATAACCGATGGTGGACTGGGGTCTGCGATTCATGAAGATCCCCCCACATGGCGACGAACCGTAGTGCGCCGGCCAAAGTTCGGTCCAATCCGGAAGCGTCATCAATCGCTGGATGCTGTGATATTGGTCCAATGCGGCGAGTCGAACGGCAGTTTCGCCAGCGTCCACTAAATCCGGTCGGCCAACGTCGCCGACAAAAAGACTATCGCCGGTCAGGACCGCCCACGGATCTAACCCGCGAGCCAAGTCGTACAAAATTAAGGAGACACTATCTTTCGTATGCCCAGGGGTTTCCCAGACATCAATGGCCAGCGCTCCATAGTGCAGCCGCGTATCATCGGCAAGCGGAGTGAATGCAAACACGGCGGGCGCATGGCGACTGATTCGATACGGCACCGAAAGCTCTTTAGTCAAGTCCAGAGCGCAGGAGACGTGATCGGCGTGCACATGAGTTTCTAATACCTCGATAATTTGCATACCGAGGTCGTGAGCGGAAAGGATGTAGGCCTCTACTCCGACTTGAGCAAGGGGGTCGACAACGACGCCTTGGCCACTAATCTCGTCACCAATCAAGAACGAGTTACATCCCAGGGTGGGGTTTTGAATGACCTTCCAGATCATCTCCCTACGCTCCTTTCCAGTTCTTAAGGATTGGTCCCGAAAATTTGTCGCGTTATGCTTAGACCTAGTCGCCCTGGGCTTTGGGACCTGGCCATCTAGCCATTCCATGTTGAAGATTTTTGACACGGTATCCGGCATGCTGTAAGTGCCGAGCGGCTATCGTGCTTCGATTGCCGGAATGGCAAACTGTGATGACCTCTTGGTGTTTAGGAACTTCTGCCATGCGCGACATGAGTTCAGTGACCGGAATGAGAACCGCGCCAAAGATATGGCCTTGTCGAAATTCAGCTGGGGTGCGAACGTCCAGGATAAACGGGCGAGGACTTTCATTCAGTCGCTCCATTAATTGCGCCCCCGTGATTTCTTCAATTTTTGGAGCAGAGAACAAGACTTTACACCTCCAAGGAATGGTTTAATCATACTATACCCCCAAGGGTATGCGAAGTCAACAGTGTGGAATAGAACGCGATGAATTTTAATAAACATCAAATATCCCAAAGCAATTATCGTGTTTATAGAGCGCTTTTTCACTGTAATACCATAACGGGTATCTTTGCCATCGCTGACCCGCGAATGCATCCGAAGCAGGAAAACATCCACCCAATCACGAATCGGTAGAAGCATGTGGCGAGCCGTAAAGCCTTAGAGGTGACAGTGGGAAAGTGTGCGGGATCCGACCGGATGGTCGAAGAGGGCGGGGCGAGTGATGATCGATGGGGACCTGAACCATCTGGCTCAACAAGCAGAGCGCACGGGGCGTCAGCTAAAAGCTCTGGGGTCTGGGTTGCGACCGTTGAATGACGAAGGGCCTGAGCCTCCTGTGCTCTCGGTAGTAAATTTTTCCGAGTCTAGCCGGCTTTTGGCTTATGCTGCTGACGATTTGACGGTCAGCGTCGAAGCGGGAATGACCGTGGGAGCCTTGAACCGTGAATTAATGGCCCACGGTCAGTGGATCCCAGGCTTTGATCGGGGCGGGAACGATACGTTGGGCGGTTTGGTGGCTAGCGGCCTCGACACACCGTTTCGCGGTGGGTATGGGTCTCTCGCGCATCGGGTTTTGGCGCTTCAGGTGTGGACGCCAGGCTTTGGATTCATTCGCACCGGGGCTCCCGTGGTCAAAAACGTCGCCGGTTATTCCCTCGGACGACTCTTTTGGGGCAGTCGGGGAGTGTTTGGACTCATCACTCAGATCACCTTGAAACTGGCACCGCTCCCAGAAGAAGAAGCCTGGTGGATGGTCTCCGATATCGACTCGGATTGGGTCGCTTCTCTTACCCAATGGGCCCGACCTTGGGCGGTTTTAGGGTCAATTACCCGACGGCAGCGGACCGAGGGCATCGCGGTATGGCACGGTCGTCGAGCCATGGTTCAGCACTTAGCTGGCAATTTGGGGAAGGCACAGGATCAGCCAATGAACTTTTTTAAGGGAGACAAGCCCTGCCAGCTAACGGGCGCTGTCCCCTTGGGGGCTTGCCAGATCCTGGTGAAGGAGGTGCCGGCCGGAGTCGACCTTCTGATGGAATGGCAATCGGGTTGGTTCGTCGCTGAAAGCCTCGATCCGGAAGCACTTCAATTCCTGGCGCAGCGCATTGAGGTGTATGCTGGCGTGGCCGTGACGTTAAGAGGAATGCCACCCATCGCGGCTCCATTTCCTAAACCCATGGCAACGATTTATCGGAGGCTTCGTCAACACTATGATCCCCGAGGAATTCTAGTCGATCCGTGGCAAGTTTGTGTTTCGTAACTAAGCACTGAGAATGATAGAGAGGGATGGATGACGGAGGGGCGAAGTTGATCGATACGAGTGTCTGCGTCCATTGTGGGCTATGTCTGCCCGCCTGTCCGACTTACCAAGAGACCGGCATGGAAAGTTCGTCGCCTCGAGGACGGGTGTTTTTACTGGAAGCGATCGCGAAAGGCGCAGAACCAAGTCTTGAAAGTGTGCGCCAAATCGACGAATGCTTAGATTGCCGCGCCTGCGAAGAAGTGTGTCCTGCGCATGTTCCGGTGGGGCACCGAGTCGACCAATTTCGCCGGGACCATCCCCAGTGGATTCGACAATCTGGGAGTGGCATGCGTGAACAGCGTGTGGTGCGATGGCTGACCACGCCTCTGGGGCTTCATGGATTTCACTGGGCGGTGCGAATGAGCCAAGGGCCTAGGTTGCGACGACTGAGCCAAAGATGGCTGCCGCTTCCGCTGAAATCTTTGAGTCGCGGACTGCCTAAGACGATGCCGAGACAACTGGGACGGGCACGTTGGCGCTCGAAAGCGGTATCGGAGCCGGGGGGAAATCGCTTAGTCGTCGGTCTTTTTTTGGGCTGTGTCATGGATGCCGTATTTGCCACCACCAATCACCATACGGCAGATTTACTTTCGGATGTGGGGTGCATCGTCGAAGTGCCGATGAGCCAGCGATGTTGTGGGGCCTTGAGCTTTCACAGCGGAGATATTGAACAAGCAAGGCGTTTAGCCGTGGCGAATATCAAGGCCTTTGAATCCGTGGCAGAGGTGGTGGTCAATGCCGCCGGTTGTGGGGCCTTTTTTAAAGAGTATGCCGAAATATTTGCGGAATCTTCGCCTTGGCAGGCGCCAGCCAAAGCCCTGGCCGCGAGGGTAGTGGATGTTCACCAGTTTCTGGATGACCATCGGTTGCCAAATCTCGACCAGAGACCCCTTCCGGAGGCAAGATTAACGATTCACGATGCCTGCCACTTGGCTCACGCGCAAGGCATTCGCCAACCCCTTAGGGATTTATTGCTGCGCGCCGGCTACCAGGTCATAGAAATGCCGGAGGCAGACCGCTGCTGTGGATCCGCCGGAACCTACAATTTGAGCCATCCTGCCATGGCCCACCGATTGAAGCAGAAAAAAGCAGCAGATGTCCCCCAAGAGGTCTCAGGCGTTGCGACTTCCAACCCAGGGTGCATGCTGCAAATTCAGGCGGGATTGCAGGATGCGGGACGGTTGCAGAGAGTGGCGCATACGGTGGATTGGCTGTGGGAGGCGTACCATGGAAATTCCCGTTGAGGAGGTTTTGGTGCAAATCGCCCAGGTGGTGGGATCCCAATATGTGCTTCGCGATGCCTCCGTTTTGGCCAGTTACGGTGCAGACGGATTTACCTTGGAGAATGTGCCGCCTCGGGCCGTGATTCTGCCTGGTAATGCCGACGAGGTGGCCGAAACCGTGCGCCTTTTAGCCGGAGCCGGGGTCCCGTTTTTAGCCCGCGGAGCCGGAACCAGTCTTTCGGGAGGAGCGATTGCCCGCCAGGGGGCGGTGATTGTCCATCTGTCGCGCATGTCGCGGATCTTATCTGTAGACTTAAAAAACGGCATGGTGGAATGCGAACCCGGCGTCGTCAATCGGACAATTAGCCAACGGGTGGCCCCGGATGGATTTTTTTATGCGCCTGACCCGTCATCGGGCCAGGCCTGCACCATCGGAGGCAACGTGGCCGAAAATGCTGGCGGGCCACATTGCCTTAAGTATGGGGTGACGGCAAACCACATTCTCATGGTCGAATTGGTACTGGCGGATGGCGAACGGGTCAGGGTCGGCCATTTGGCCGCCTATCCCGATCCCATCGACTTTCTCGGTTTGATGTTGGGATCGGAAGGCACGTTTGCCGTGGTCACTCGAGTGTGGGTTCGCGTGATTCGCATACCGCCAAGCCAGAGCACGGTGATGGCGCTTTTTGACCAGGTGGCAGGGGCCAGCCAAGCGGTGTCTGCGATTATTTCGGCAGGCATTATCCCTGCCTCTATCGAAATGATGGACCAGTTGGCTATCTCGGCGGTTGAGCAGGGCACCTACCGGGTGGGATACCCACCCGATGTGGCCGCCGTGCTCCTGATCGAGGTCGACGGTTCATCCGTCGAAGTGCAAAGTGACACCGAAGCGGTCCTGGCGATTTTGGCGAAGTTTCATCCCCGTTCGGTCCAGACGCCGCATTCGGAGGCAGAGCGGGACCTTTGGTGGGCGAACCGAAAAACCGCATTTGGGGCCATGGGCCTGATTTCACCTCGTTATTATGTCCAAGACGGAGTGATCCCTCGCAGCCGGCTGCCCGAAGTGCTGGAGCGAATTGCGGCTATCGCCGAACGCTATCGCATTCGCATTGCCAACGTCTTTCATGCCGGCGATGGGAATTTGCATCCTCTGTTATTGTATGACGACCGTGATCCCGATCAGGTGGCACGTGTCATTCAGGCGGGATCCGAAGTGCTTCGGGTGTGCGTCGAGGTCGGCGGGTCCATCACCGGAGAGCATGGAGTGGGATTAGAAAAGCTGCAAGAGATGAGCCTGCAATTCTCTCCAGAAGAGCTTCAAGCCCTAAGAGGCTTGAAAGCAAGCTTTGATCCTCAGGGCTTGTTGAACCCAGGCAAAGTGTTGCCGGAATCCCCATGATTCCAGCATTTTCCACCAAGGGACCGGGCATGGCGTTCTCAGTGCCGTGAGAAATGCACAGCGCCAGGCGCTTGGGGGCGTGCGGACCGGTCAGAAATGGCGGCCAAATCTGCCAAGTTAGCCACAACCCACGGGGGATGCTCCGATCACGGAACGTCTAGGAATGAGAGTAAAGGATTGCAAGTCCACGATGGGTTCTCGAGTCTAAGACTCGGCGGCGGAATTTTGTCGATGAATAGGTGACGCATCCTCCGGGAACGGATCGCGACCCCACGAGATTCTTCCCAATGCGATACTTACGCTCGCCCTCGACACCAAGACGCTTTAGAAATCGTCCGGTTGGTTCAAGATGCTGATGTGTGGAAGAAGGGTTTGTGCACACAGGGAGGGACTCGCACGGGAGCACCGAGTATTGGAAGATGACCGATCCCCGGGGAGAGCACGAGATTGACCTCCGTATTTCAGCAGGCGCTGGGAAAGAACCAGCGATCCTCGAAGCACACAACCATCGTTGCGATCCCCTACCGGTTCTGCCGTTGGCGTGAATCGTGTGGATGAAACTAGACGCGGGACATACAAGCGACTAACCAGAGGTGCGCCACATGCTGGAATCCCTTTCAATCTAAGAGTTTCAGACCATCCTGAGCACATTAGCCTCGTGGCTTTCCCCGAAAGATCGTGAGGATGTAGAGAGTGTATAGGCCTTGGGTCGCCGGGAAACGCAAGAAGAGGAGCCATCGGTCAAAAGGCTCCGTTTCATCCTTCCGTGCGCACCCTCTATCTATCGCTGCTTGCCAACGCCAAAGCCCATCCCAGCTTCCGGTACACCGCTTTCGGAACCCGCTCCTGGCGCTTAATGCTTAAAAGCCAGACGGTGAGAAAGCCCTGATTCTCGAAGAGCCGACACTGCACCTAAAACGGGTGGAGGGCGACCCAGGCGGAGGTGGTCAGCCGAGGACACCGCCTGCCGTGCTATTCGCATGCACTATTCCTATTCCCAGGGGCCCTCTTCTTCGAACCACGGATACTGCGTCGGAGGCTTCCCGATCTGTTTGACCATCTGAGCCGCCTTCATGGTTTCTCCGGCCCGACGGTCTTTCACCTCGATGAGAAACTCCCACCAATCACCAAAGTCGAAAATGAACTGCAACTTTTGGCCCTTCTCCAGGGCAAGGTCGCCCAGCGTGACATCCGCAGGGAAGGCATCCTCCGTCTCTCCGATTTCGATCGAACTCGCTCGGGAATGGCCAAGATAAAAAATCCAAAGATGGTCGTCGTCAAAGCCCACGGCGTTCAAAATTTCGGTGTGTAAGTGATAAAGGCTCATCGTCGCAGGTGCGTCGAGGGTCATGGTAAAGTCGTGGAACTTTAGCTTTATTGTGAGCCGGTAGACGCCATCGAAGGGCTTGGCCCGAGTGTAGCTGACCGTCGGCAAGGAAAAGCCTCCGGTATACTCATCATAGGTGTAGGCATCAATGGCCCACTCGGGATCGTTCGCCATAGCCCACGCTACCAAGGAATCGCTCAAACCGCGAAGGGGAACGGTTCGGCCGCCCAGGCGCACCAAAGGCGAGGGGTTGAAGAGATTATAGAACAGGGGGCGTGCGGGAGTTTCTCGAAAAGCCCCTCGAACCAACAGTGCCAAAAACAGTTTGCGCGGGGTCCAGTCGGGCTGGTTGCGAGCGGAAACAAGGTCCACGAGCATCTCTCGCACGGCGGCGTCCGCCTGTTCCCGAGCGGGTTCGTTCACCATTGTGGGAGTAACTGAGAATCGACCCGCCTTGCGATTGATACAGCGCACTTCCACCGCATCATAGCCAGGGCCTGTTTTCTGAACCCACCGTATCAAGTCAGGAGGAAGATTTTCGACACGCCTGTGCCCCACTAGGGAGAATGTGGGTCCTCCGTCCGGCGTTTCTAGTACCAGTTGCTGCGGGGCTGGCTGACCCTCTCGCTCTCTTGCCACCACCCACAGCATTTCGGCTAGTTCCGGCACCCACCGTAGCTCAGTACGTTGACGTTTGGGGCCAAGAGGTTGCAGGAGCACGCATCCCTCGATCATACGCGGGGCAAAGGCAAAGCCTTGGCGGGGCAGCGTGACGACATCGATATTCTTGGCACTCCAACTGACGGCGCGCTTTAACAATCGCTCGGGAGTGTCACCCCAGCGGGGCATCAAGGCCTCCACCACTTGCTCGCGAGTCAAAAACCCCGTTCCCGAATCCAATAGCTGATAAAAATCTTGTTTTGTTATGGACGACGCCACGGTTCTTCTCCTTTCGAAACATCCACGCTGAATCTCGTCAATACGTAATGTAATTCGCCGTCCATCCTTGGGTTCCTGCCGGTCTTTGTCGAATTCCCTAAGGTTCGATGTCATGGTGGCCTAGGACCGTGACCAGATCTTGGTGCTGCGACTCAGGTGAAAGCAGGGAACCGACCGTTGTGCTCGCCCCGTAAGCGCCGCTGTGGTCAATTTCAGCCGGCAAAAACTGTAGATCACTGCGGTCATGAAGCGTCATTTGGGGCCGAGGTGCAACCGCTGTGATCCGTCCGTTTGACGCGCATGATCAAGGCGCAATCATCGAAATGGCATGGTCTAAAGATTGCAGCGACTAGTGCCGCGAGAACGTATACCGGCGCCAAAGGAGGGCGCCCAGGATCATCGCTTTGGCAGGTGGCTAGGCCTGTGCCCAAAGCGTCGGGAGACCTGTTTCTTCACAGTGGGACCGCGACTAATTCGGGATGGCACGCAGTTTTCCAAGCAGGACCGGTGGGTCGATGTCGATGAAGAGGTGACCAATTTTCGGTGGCGATGCGCGGACCAACGGCATTTCCCCAACAAGGAAAACTATGACCCGCGTGCAGTATATACGCGTACAGCCAAAACATCGGCCGCCTTGGTTGCCGACTTCAGAGCTGGCGAATGGGGCAGATTGCAGGATCTCGGGTGCTAAAGAAGGACGCATCTCGAACGGCATGCCTCGGAACGGATATCGTCATCAATCGCTATGAGGTAGGTTCCGCGCTCGTCAGCGCACGGTAAAACACTGCAACGTCTACTAGCACCCAAGGGACGCTGCTAGTTCGCGCCAACGATTCACCCGACCAATAGTGCCTTAGTGCCTATGATGACAAGAATCTTAGGAAGCGTGGACCCGCCCGGATTTTTCACCCAGCCGCTATGGTCAAGAAAGCAGGATAGGTAGCGTATGGTATTGAATTAAAGTGGTTGCGAGGGGCGCTTGGGACACCACGCGCCCCAATGCGTTCGCAGTGTCGTTGACTGGGGCTGGCATGGGAGATGACCATGTGCGGAGACCTGGGAAAATTCTTGTTGGAGAGGTTTGGAAGGAGCTTTGAGCATGCAATATCGATCATTAGGGTATACCGGGCTGAAGGTATCGACGATCGGGCTTGGCACGAATAGCTTAGGAGGGCGTGCGAACCCAGTCGCATCAGCGGAAATTTTGGCCAAGGCGTTGGATCTCGGCATCAATCTGGTCGACACCGCAAATGTCTATACCGGGGGTCAAAGCGAGACGCTGATTGGGCAAGCGTTGGCGGGACCGCTGAAGCATCGCCGAGAGGAGATGATTTTAGCCACCAAGGCTGGGATGCCAGTGCGAGAAGGGCCTAATCAACGCGGGTTGAGCCGATGGCATATACTGCGCGAGGTTGACAAGAGTTTGATTCGTCTTCAGACTGACTATATTGACCTATTTCAGGTACATACCTGGGACCCGGAAACCTCCCTCGAAGAGACCCTCTATACGTTGAATACGCTGGTCCAAAGTGGCAAGGTGCGCTATGTGGGTTCTTCGAATTACCGCGCCTGGGAAAGTATGAAGGCCAATCAGGTGAGTCGCGAACACCACCTGGTTCAATTTCAAAGCGTACAGTTATCCTATTCGTTGGCAGATCGAACTCCCGAACGGGAAATTCTACCGATGTGTCGGGATCAGGGCATGGGCGTCATCGCCTACTACCCATTGGCCGGGGGAATTTTGAGCGGCAAGTATCAAGGAGGCCATATCCCTGAAGGTTCTCGCGCAGACGTGGACCAGCGCTTTGGTCAACGCCTTCAGACCCGCTATCTTGAATTGGCCGGGATCGTGAGCGAAGTGGCCAACGAGATAGATAGTAGGCCGGCTCAGGTGGCTTTGGCGTGGCTCTTGACTCGGCCTGAGACGAGTTCGGCGATTGTTGGAGCTTCGCGCGCGGCTCAGGTAGAGGAGAACGCTCAGGCGGCAGACCTGGTCTTGCCGCCTGCCGTGATCGAACGACTGGACACGGCCAGCGAGGCCTTTCGGTGGACGCGGCCCTTTGGGGACGCTAGACTGAGCCACTAGCGAGGACGCAAAATCCCGGCAAAGGAGTGCGATTGCATGGGACGAGAGAGCTAACAGAGACGGTGTCTCGGAGAAGGATTTCTCCCAGGCACCGTGTCTATATACCCGGCATTACAGATCTGATTATGGGGACCGTGGCTGGGAGAAATCTGTGGGCAAGCAAAGTTTAGGCCGATCGAAACAATCCGAATGTCCACGGGCCTCTGTTCCAAAATATTGGAAGCACTTCGGTAATCCCGTGATCGATGTCACAAACGCTGAGCCCCACCTTGATATACTACGTTCGGAACTCGATGGAGATAGGTCGTGTGGCCTTGGACTATCAAAAGAAAGTATGGTTAAGGACTCCGCTGCAACTGGCCTCAAAAGAGTACCCTAAAAGCGGATTTTTATAGTTTGGAGGGAAGGAACGGTCTGGACCGGAGAGTCATACATGCGCATGGCGAACAGGATCTTTGATGACGTCGGCATTTCGACGAGAAGTCGCTGTGCAGTATCAAGGACATCTTCCAGCAGGTCCGAGATCCCGGATAGCGACTAAAACACTTTTACAGAATCGAGAATCGGCCAAGACCGACCGACGCGATCTGCGTTAGCAAAATGGATGAGTTCCTTGGGGATGGGCCCCAGTTTCTCGACCTTTGCGGCGGCGATCCGCCCATTGGTTGAGGTGGCCGAATGACGAAGAGTATCCTTAGTAACCGCGTGGCCCGCGGTATACTTCGGTGACCGACGGCATTTTGGCGAAGCATTGACCCGAAAGTAGGTGGTCTCCTATGGATGTCTCATCCTCCGACAGCGGTGGATATAAACCTAGTATTAACATTGAACAGGCTCCGAGTGTGATGGCACCGATGATGCACATCGCCACCGCCTATGGGTTTGTCATCGCGGCGGCCGTATTGCTTTTGGCCAACGCTCCACAAGTGGCTCATGGCCTCTATGGAGATTCCAGGGTTATTTTGATGGTGCATTGTTTTTCCTTGGGCTTTTTATCGATGACTGCGATGGGCGTTTTGCAGCAGTGGGTGCCAGTGGTTTTCGACGTGCCGCCTCTTCCTCTTGCTAGGGTTACAGCGAATTTTCTATTGTATGTCGTCGGCATCCTGGGGTTCGCTTGGGGCTTACTTCAACCACAGTGGGTAGTGCTGGCTTGTGCTGGAACTGTAATCGCTGTGGCGATTCTTATTTGGAGTGCCGGGGTCATAGGGCAACTTGCGCGATCATCGAGGCCGCGGGATATCATTGATCGAGGAATTCAGGCCGCGGTCATAGGATTCAACGTGGTGTGGGTTTTGGGAATCTTCATGGCATTGTCTTTTCTGGGGTGGTGGCCGGAATACCTGGTGCTCCCCATTCACATTGGGACCGCCTTGGTCGGATGGATGGGATTTTTGGTATTAACCGTCCAATTGAAACTTAACCCCATGTTTTCCATGTCCAAAGGCAGCGGGATTAACCCGGCCGTGCCGCTGTACTTAGCGGCTGGCGGAGTGCTGTTAGCGTGGGTTTCTCTCTTCACAGGAATGTTTTTATTCCGGGTGGGCGCCCTGCTCTGGACGGCAGCGATCATCGTAACGACCGTGCAGTCGATGCTTGTGGTGCTCCACGGCAAGGCAAAAACTTTTGATCGCGTGTTTGTGGGTGTTGCTGCAGGATGGTTCTTACTGTTGGCAGCGGCCGGTCTAGCCATGTGGTTGAATCCTTTGGCGGTTTTGTTCGCTTTTTGGGGGTTTTTGACCTTGATCTTTAGCTACCAGGCTCGAATCATCCCCTTCATCGTTGCCTTGATCGTGGCCAAGCGGACACCAGGTCCAATATTTAAAGCCTTTTTTATGGCTCAGGCGATGCATTCTCGCCATCAACCGCTGGCCGTCGGGATCATGGGGGTGGCCGGCGCGGTATTGTCGGCGATGGGGCGGATCCTGGTTCTGCCTCGTTTGGAAACAGCCGCGGGTGCCGTCGCATTGCTGTTGATCGGATCGGAGATCCAAGCGTTGGTTTCGGCTATGGCTCGCGGACGAAAGCAAGCGGCTTTGCGGTTATGATCAAAAACACCATGAAACTCGGTCGTATCTATCCCGAGAAAACTACGCGTTTGGTTGTGCCAGTGTTATTTTGGGCGACAGGCATTGTCAGCATCATCGCAGGGCTTTTTAGGGTGTGGGCGGTGCGGAGTCTCTTGTTTCGCGGTGACGTCGGCCGCGGCTCAGTCATTTCCACGATTCACCTGTTTACTCTGGGTGGATTGACGATGCTGATGATGGGGGCCTTATATCAGTTAGGGCCCGTCTTACTAAATTGTGATCCGGTTGCGACACGATACTCCTTTAGCCAATGGGCAATTTATCTGATAGGAATTACATTTTTTGTGTTTGGCCTGAACGACAACTGGAGGCTGGGCTTGGCTTTAGGCGGCATCGGGGTTTCTGCGGGAATTGTCTTTTTCCTAATCAATATGGTCGGCCGAATTCGGCGGCGGAATACCTGGAACGGCCCTGCGTTGTTTTTTGCTACTGCACTGGCTTATCTGGCATTGACGCTGGGGCTGGGGCTCCTTTTACTGTTGCGCTATACGACGGGTGGCCCTTCGCTCGCGCATGAACTTTCGGTGCATTTGACGGTGGCCCTGGGGGGATGGTTTGGATTCTTGGTCACCGGAGTGAGCTACCGTCTTTGGGCCATGTTTGGTCGACGACACCATCAACCGCAGTATTGGATATGGACGTGGGCGTTGGGCAATACCGCCATTGTCCTTTTAGTCACAGGGTACGTGAGCGGCGTTTTATGGTTGACCGATGGGGGATGGGTGTGCCAACTGGTTGCATTTGGTTTCTACGGCACCGATATAGTGGCAGCAGGCATGTTGGATCGCCGTACCATGACAGATCCTGCGCTGCGGACGCTTGTGCCGAGCTTAGCTTCTTTGGCTCTGTGGGAATTGCTTGGGAGTTGGGCCATGTTGGGGAGACACGAATTGTGGGTTCCGGCTTTGTTCGTTTACGGACTGGGATGGGTAGGAATGAGCTTTCTCGGGTTCGTGCAAAAGATCTTGCCGTTTATGGTGTGGTTACATCGATATGCCCACGTTCACGGTCAGGGCAAGATGCCTCGATTAGAAGATATTTGGCATCCTTCCTGGGGCTATGGGCCCATCGTCGGGACGATATTGGGGTTAGCCCTGATGTTAATCGGATACGGGACGGTGTCAGGACCAGTCTTTACGGTGGGCGTCGGGCTTCAGATCTTGGCGTGGATGCTGCTGATCGCCACGGGCGCTCGGGCACTTTGGGGGCCCCACCGCCCGCTCCGGTGAAGGAAGTTTCGCCGAGATAGCGCACTTGTAACGGGCGGTCACGACCTTGCCGGGCGTAGTGAAGTCTCCACTGCCCCCGAGGATCTTAGACAAAACCACGTGCACAATGTCAGATCGGCACGGTATGAGAGCGCGTGAGCCGTTTCAGGCATCAAGGCCACGTTTGCCGCCAAGGGTGGTATCAACTATTGTCCTTCTGGAGCCAACTTCCCTAGTGGGGTACGATTCTCCGATAAGGAAGGTCAGGCGGGAAAGACACGATCAAACCGCCAACATTCGATGATTCCAGCTCAGCCCTCACCATTGTTGGACTGAACCGTTCCGCGATGGGTTAAAAAACGTCTCGGCCGGCATTCTGCGACCAGCGATGGTGACGAAAGGACTAAACGGAATCGCAGACGACCATGGCACGCAGATGGCGACGGGATTGGGTCGAAAGAGGCGGTTTCGTGCAATGGTATCGAGTGCCACATGAGCGCGCGGGTGCCCTTACTGGAAAACGATAATGCAGCAAGGCGTTGAGACGCTCGTGGCTTTAGCACCAAACCGTTAAGTTTCGTCCACGCGCAGTAAGTATAGGTAATATAAACTGAAACGATTTCAGACACCTACCCTGGCGGAATGAGCCCCTGATGTGCGGCGAAATTGAGAAATCACGATAAATTTAGAACGTTTAGAGAACCAGATCGAAACGCGCCAAAGTGGGCTTATAATCCCACAATGGATGTGGGACAGTCTGTAGGGATTACTGAAGACGGATCGGGTTTTTATCATCGACATATTGACTATAAAAATCGCGTTACGATATAATCAGACGGGGTTTGAAAACATTACTGAGGAGAATTGATATGACTTCAACACAAGTGCCCGTGACGCAAGCGGAATACGTGGCCTTGGCCCAGTTCCGCTATGGCCTACGACGGTTTTTGCGGTTTAGTGAAGCGGCAGCCCGAGCCCACGGCCTTACCCCACAACAGCATCAGTTATTGCTGGCCATCAAGGGGTTCCCCGGGCGCCAATGGGCGACGGTGAATGAACTCGCAGAGCGCCTACAACTTCAACAACATAGTGTGGTTGGCATTGTCGATCGCTCGGAGCACGCTTCACTGGTATTTCGGGTCTCACACGCCGAAGATCTTCGGGTCACGGAAGTTCATCTAACGCCGGATGGCGAACGGATATTGGAATCGCTTACCGTGACCCACCGTGAAGAACTTAAGCGTACCGGCGAGTTCATACAAACGTTCCTTCGTCTTCAGTCCGCGATCGAAGACAATGATTTAGCACCCGTGAAGGAAGGTGGAGAAAACCATATCGTCGTTGAACCGTGGGAATTTGCGGGACTTTAGCACCAACGGCCGGCGGTTGGCCCTCTTAAGCGTTTTGGCAATCGTTATCGGTCTGATTGGCGGATTGATCGCCTGGATTTTATTGCGGTTAATCGGATTGATTACCCATCTTGCCTACAATGGGAAGATCGGGTGGTCCTTGGTTGCACCTAACGTCCATCATTGGGGGATTTGGTCGGTCGCCGTGCCAATTGCCGGGGGACTCGTCGTCGGTCTTTTAGCCAAGTACGGCACAGAGAAAATTCGTGGACATGGGATTCCGGAGGCTATTCAGGCGATATTAGAAAACGACAGCAAAATGGAGCCAAGGGTCGCGCTGATCAAGCCCATCGCGTCGGCGATCACCATCGGCACAGGAGGTCCCTTTGGGGCGGAGGGGCCCATTATCATGACCGCAGGCGCCATTGGGTCTTTAGTGGGGCAATTCTTAAGGCTGTCTTCGATGGAACGTCGAACACTATTGGTGGCCGGCGCGGCGGCGGGCATGTCCGCGACGTTCGGAGCGCCGGTATCCTCGGTATTGTTGGCCGTTGAATTGCTCCTCTTTGAATGGAGGCCCAGAAGCTTGGTCCCGGTGGCATTGGCTAGCACCGTGGCGGAAGGGGTGCGGGTTTGGCTATTGGGCACCACCCCGATCTTTGCCACCGGAGCAACGCTAAAGTTGCCGTGGAGTATTGTTATTTGGGCAATTTGCATCGGGATCGCTGCGGGTTTCCTGTCTGGTGTTTTAACCAAGTTCGTGTACTGGACCGAGGATATTTACCGCAAATTGCCGGTTCATTGGGCATGGTGGCCAGCCATCGGCGGGTTGGTGGTCGGAATTGGCGGCTTGATAAACGCGGCTGCCCTGGGTGTAGGATACCCGACCATTCGCCTCTTGGACTCGGGGCAGGTAGTGTGGATCGCCGCACTTAGCTTATTTGCCGTTAAGGCGGTGATATGGGTTGTGTCGTTAAGTTCTGGAACGTCTGGAGGGGTCTTAGCTCCACTATTGATGTTGGGCGGCGCTCTCGGCGTAATCCTGAGCCCATTGTTTCCTGACCATCTGGTGGGCATTTGGGCTACGATTGGAATGGCAGCGATGTTGGGCGGCACTATGCGAGCACCGTTTACAGCAACCATTTTTACCATGGAGACGACCCATAATTGGACACTTTTGTTACCTGTCTTTATGGCATCCATTGCTGGAATGGCGGTCACCGTTCTCTGGATTCCGCGCTCGATTTTGACGGAAAAGCTAGCGCGGCGGGGAGTGCACGTTGCCCGAGAATATGCGGTGGATTCGATGGAACGCGAATCAGTGCGGGAGATTATGGTTTCGCGTGAAAAAATGACCACCGTGCCTATGGCGGCTGTAGTGGGGTCGATTAGGGCGTATCTTTCGGAAATGCCAGACGCAATGCACAATGGGTATCCCGTGGTGGATAACGAGGGTGACCTACGAGGAATTATCTACTGGTCCGAAATGCTTTCGCACTCGGCCGATCGTGCTGAAGACCTTATGCATCCAGTGACCAGCATCGAGGACTGGCAACAGGTCCGTGCCGCCATGGGAGTGATGGCTCGAGAACAGATCGGCCAAGTGGCTGTGGTGGACAGAACCGGCAGTTGGGTAGGGTGGATCAGCAGGAGAGATATCTTCACCACTTTCCGCCGCGCCTTGGATGCCGAAGAACAGCACGAGCCGCCGTATTCGTTACCATGGCTTCGGGCTCTATGGGGTCACTATAACCAGGCGGCGACTATCCAAGGTCAGGGTAACACGAACAAGAAACATGATTTGGCGGGTAGACGCTTCACTCGATTCATGAACTATCGAAAAGCCTTCCACCATTTACCGCGGAACAATCAGTCTAATGAGCCTGATGACTAGCTCGGCCTATCCAAACCTTCGATGCGACCGTCTGTGGCCAAGTGCGCCCCGATTGAACGTTGAATACGAAGCGACCGCCTTCCCGGTCAATCTACGCTCCCACCTGTGGGGAACACAGGCTGACCTTACCCATTATCTTGGGTTATACTGTGCGCGGACCACAGTCGCCATTTTGGTGGACGGTCACCGTGCCGAAAGACCTAATTATGTGGCAAGGTGTTGGGATGCCCACGGCTTTGCCATCAAACGATGAAATATGACCTGCGAACAGTATAGTACCCGGATTCGCTAAACCATGCTTGGACCCTGCCTCGCCCCACATTTGCAGCGGAAGCCCCACGGGTTTCGGGCTCTCATGGCCAGTCTATTGCTCAGCGGCAATCTATGGATCCCACCTGGGCAAAACGCGGAGCGCTGGTGGCCGTTGGTCGAACAGCACCTTCTAGCAATGGTGCTGGCGGCAGCCAGCCCGCAGGGCGAGCCGGAGACGGCGTTATTCATCGTGATGAATTGGAGAGCTTGCCCGTTGTCAAATTGCGTTGGAATGCGGCCCGGGAAGACCTCGGCGACGGCCTGCTTTGCACTGACATTAATATCTCAGAGATTTCCCCGGCCGGCGGTGGCGTACTAGGAGCCTGTCCATTAATTCGAGTTTCCTCCCGGATCAACACAACATATACGTATTGCGAACAAATCATAACCACAGATGTTGTGGAATAGACTGGAAAGACGGCAATAAATGGACAAGCTCCTAGGTGTTTCGTTCAAGGTGTACATACATGACGCTCTGGCACCATCGGCCACCGGTCCTTCGGTTTTGGCCGCGCGTCGAGGCAATGCGTGCCTCCTTTGATTTATCCGCCTGAACCCCGATAAGTGCGAAAAGTTGCGGGTCAAGACGGGACCATCGGACGTGCGGTTTCCCTGACCGCATTCGGGTTCCACTGAGGCATAAACAAGACATAACTACCCAACGGTCATCTTTCAGTCAGGCTTGTCCTGGTTGCGGAGGGACGTGATATTCCAGGAGGCGACTCTTCGATCTGCCCGAGACGATGGATTGCCAGCCAAGGGCAGCCGAGTTGTCAAAGGTCATGAAACTCGCATAGAGATGCGCCATTACGAATCCAGTGATTGCGATTAAGCAGCGGGAAAGCTAAATACCAAGAACTTGCAGACGCGTGACAGACCTTCGATTGATTATACGGCGATTAAGTCAAGAGGAGGTGGTGTCACTCAGGTTGGCTACCGTGCATAATGGCTCCCACCCACAGCAACGCCTCAACGGTCGTGTAATTAGCAAGCGCATGGGGGGTACCCGCTGGCATGAGAGTGAAATCCCCCGCTTGCGCGTCGTGGGTGTCGTCGGCCACCGTAAGCGTTGCCGTGCCAGCCAGGACGTAGACATATTCCGTCCGTTGAGGATGTCGGTGCAATGGGTACTCCGCGCCAGGGGCCAAACGAATGAGTTTAGCGGTTCCTTCGGAATAATGGGCCAATTCTTTGACCGTGACACCAGTCACGGGGGTCGGTTCCCAGGGTAATTGATTTGTGTGAATCGTCATCATCACTGCCTTTCGTCCAACACAAGATCTAATAGTGTCGTGGTCGCCCTCTCCGATCTCCCGGTTGCCTGAGTGATGATGTTTTAGGCAGCGGCACGTCTCGGATCACTTCTAATGTTGAGTATCGTTTCATCCGAATCTTTTTGTCAAGAGGCGAGGCACCGGGAATGAACGCATGGACGAACCTCTTAATTTGGAAATAGGTGGTTTTTCAGACTCGACAAGTCTAAAGAAGTATGCAATAATACTCCTAATGAGGAGTGTGAGAGAAGACGATGGATGGGACGATGGCTAATCGAAAAGAAAAGAGCATTGCGACGCTATCTGGTGAAACTGCGTTGGTCGATCAATTGGGAGATCGTGTGCGATCCGTGCTAGCGATGCTGGGAGAGGATGTCGGACGTGAGGGATTGCAGGAGACGCCACGTCGGGTAGCGACCATGCTCCAAGATTTGACCCGGGGGCTTCATCGAAATCCAGAAGACGAACTTTCCGTGGAGTTCCACGAGAACTATGAAGGGATCATTTTGGTGCGTGATATTTCATTTTTTTCGCTTTGTGAACATCATTTGCTCCCGTTTTTTGGCGTTGCTCACGTCGCCTATCATCCCGCTCGGGGAATACTGACGGGATTATCTAAGATTGCTCGGGTAGTCGAGGTGGCGAGTCGTCGGCCCCAGGTTCAAGAGCGTTTGACCATGGAGATTGGGGGAGCGCTCGAACACCGTTTGCATCCTAACGGAGTTTTCGTTTGGATGCAGGCAGAGCATTTATGTATGGCGATGCGCGGGATCCAAAAAGTGGGGACGAAAACCGTAACCGTGCACGCCACGGGGACTTTGGCGGCGGATCAATTCCAATACCAGTCACTGATGCTCCAACTCGCTTGCCCGGGAGGAGGATCGTAATGTCATCGGAGGCCATGGTCCTCTCGGATCTTCAAGCTTTGGGCCTGAGTTCCCTGGGAGGGCGAGTCTACGTGGCCCTCGTTCACCGAGATGCCTGGGCCACGGGATATGAAATCGCTAAGGATCTAGGAGTCGCTCGCGCGAATGTCTATGACGCATTGCGTTATCTTGCACGGATGGGGTTTGCTCGCGAGCGCATAGGCGCTACTGGAACTCAATATGCTGCCACGCCGTTTGCTACGGTGGCAGAAGCGCAACTCCATGAGTTGGCGGAACGCTTAGAACGCATCCAACAAGGACTTCCGCTTCGGCAACCATCATTGACCCTGTGGCAAGGGGTAGGGTGGAATGCGTTTCGCGAGCAAACCGAAATCGTTGTGCGATCAGCGGTGACCACCGTTCGTATCGGTACTTCCGTTCAACCGATCCGGGAAGTGGCCGCGATCTTGGATCGGGCCATTAATCCGAAAGTGTCGGTGGCTTATGGGTGTTGGCAAGGTTGCCCTCCAACTGGGTGCGGTGTGTGCCAGGAACCGATCGTGTCCCTCAGCCCCTGGTCGGACGAGCCCACGTGTCTCATCGTGGTCGACGATCAGTTAGCCGTAGGCAGTTGGGGTTCATCTTCGGAACCTACCGTATTGGCCACGACCTATCCTTCTGTCGTGGCTGGATGGCGTGCATTGTTGTCACCGGTGGAACTCGCGTAAGGAAAGGAGTCAGTCATGAGTATCGAGATCATCCTGCGGGCTACGACGGGTGAAGGCGGTCAAAAACTGCCGGGATCTGGGCGCTGGCGAACTGCCATCGATTCTCCTAGATCGCGAGGGGGGGAGGCGATGATTTCAGAACCCACCAGCGCAGGGCCGATTAAAAGAGTGCCTGCGAACTCACCGGGAAGTCCTCTTCAGCACCAAGCCCAGCGATCGGTGGTTGACCTTTGGGATCGGATGCGAAAACCGGTGTGGGTGTGGGGAGACATCGACTCCAGCACAGGCGGTTTCAGGACGGCGTCGCTAGAACTGGTCGCAGAGGCGCGACGATGGGTGGGTGTTGCCGAGGCGGTCACAGTGGTGTCTCTCAAGTTGCCCCATCTAGGGGTCAACCGGGCCTTTTTGGACGGGGCGGACGCCGTGGCAACATTGGAGGACTGCATGCAATCGACCCAATCATGGGCGGATGCCCTGGCGACATATTGGACGACGCACTCGCCTGCCTTGATGTTGTTTCCGACGACACCTGAGGGCCAGAGTGCGGCGGAGGCGCTGGCCGCATATTGCCATCCTGCCTTCATTGAACATCTGGAACCTACTTTGGATTTCAAAGAACTTCTTCGCCTAAGGAAATGGTTCAATGAGGGAGATGATCGCGACCCACGGCTTGGGTTCATCATGGTCTCCCCGGGAACGTTTGCTTCCTTTGACGGTTGTTACCGACGCACAGGGCCGGTCGTGCCTGTCCCCCCGGCGAATCATGACCTATTCGACCCCGTTTGAACGCGATGATTTGAAGGCAGCCTGCGGCATAGACCGCGTCATACTCGATAAAGAAATTGAAAGATTTACCAGACATTCTAAGAAAGGTGGGGATTCGTGATGAATTTAGACTTTCAGGTCAATGCGCGGTGGTCTGGCGTTGGGAAAAATGGAGAGGGCAGGATGCAGCTTGGAGATCAGAGCATCCCTTATAGTGCTCCCGCGAACATGGGGGGAAAAGGCATCGGAGCTAGCCCTGAAGATCTCTTGTTATCAGCCGTGACCGCCTGTTACAGTGGCACGTTGAGGGGAGTCTTGGCCCATGCTAAACTCCCATGCGATACCGTGGCCATTCGAACTGATGGGGTGGTTGAGGGATTTCCCGAAGAGGCGCGATTTGCTCGAATTACGGTAAATCCCACCATTCAGGGTGGAGACAGCAATCGTCAGGCGGAATACATTGAGGCGGCTCAAGCGGCGCGTGACCGGTGTTTTATCGGTCGCACGGTTCGAGATTCCTTGGATTACGCCGTGGGCGAGGTCACCGTTGAGTAATGAACCCTAGCTCGAGCGGACGATCGGAGCAGTCTGATTGAACCTCCCCGGCCTTCAGGGCGGAGACCCTGGAGGGATCCTCCGTACTCGTCATGGCTTATCCCACCAGCAACATGCCGGGGTTCAGCCGGGCTCCGCCATCTAGTTCCCCACAAGGGAACTAGATGGCGATACGGGGTCCCTGTGATTTCACCACGTCAGATTCTAATGCCACCTTTTTTAGTGGCCACAAGGGTTCGCATGTTTTATCGTCTGGTCGTGACGACGCGATCCATTTTACGTCGCCCACGTTTGCGAGAGACAACCGCATGAACGTATCCAGTTGTCGAAAAGCGAAGATGCGTATTTTAGCAAAATTAATGGCGTGGGAAAGGAGGAGGTGGCCGTGGCTATTTACGTAGGAGATCGTCTTGTGGATCCGAGGCATCTGGCGACCCGCCGCGTGGGACGGGTCCTATGCATCCGAAGTAACCCCGCCTGCCTGATGCGTTCAATCGTGGTGCGGTGGGAGGATGACGAAGATGAGGAAGAATTGGAAGAAATTGAATTCGGACCACTAAAAGACTAAAAGGGAGGCGGGATCATGGCGACCTATTCTTATGTGATCATTGGAGCCGGAATGTCCGCGGCGGCCGCCGTACAAGGCATTCGCGACCACGACCAGGCTGGTGAAATTCTCATCGTCGGCCAGGAGGTATTTCCTCCCTATAAACGTCCGCCGTTATCGAAGGGGCTCTGGCGTGAAGAGCGCATCGAAGATTTGTGGATGAGCAATGACGTCCAAGACAGCCATCTACACCTTCATTTAGGAGACCCAGTGGATGAGATTCAACCGGACGAACACCGAATTCGCACGCTGGGTGGATTGTCTTGGGGTTACGAGAAACTGCTTTTAGCTACAGGCGGCCATGCACGACGATTAGCAGGCCCTCCCGACCGCGCGTTCTACCCCGGGACTTTAAGCGAACATATAAGGCTTTGGGCCCAACTAAGGGACAAAGCACGGAAGATTCTCGTGGTGGGCGGAGGCTTCATCGGCTCTGAAATGGCAGCGGCATTGACTGAAAAGGGCCATCAAGTGACGTGGGTCATCTCTGAAGAGGAGCCTTTTGCGCAGTGGTGGCCAGCGATTCTTCGCGATCGTGTCGCTCAAACCTATCGAGACCATGGGGTAGATATCCGAAGCGGAATACGTGTGGAAGGAATTGAACATACAAAAGATGGCGTCGCTGCACGCACCTCGAACGACCTGAGGTTATCGGCAGACTTGGCCGTTGTCGGCATCGGTTGGGTCCCTAATGACGATCTTGCGCGATCAGCAGGGCTGTGCGATGAGGGCCCCGGGATCCCCGTGGACGAGTTTGGTCAGACGAGCCAGCCTAATATCTTTGCCTGCGGAGACGTGGCTTTTGCCCCAAATGCTGAACACGGGAGGATGCACGAAGACCACGCCTTGTCCCAGGGACGGTGCGTGGGAGCCACCATGGCGGGAACTCAGGTAGCCTATACGGACCTTCCGTTCTTCTATTCGGATCTTTTCTCGTGGGGCTACGAAGCGGTCGGCGATATCAGCACTCGCCACCAAATCGTGGAGGACTGGGTGAACCCCGGTGAGGAAGGCGTGCTGTACTATCTAGACGGCACTCGGTTGGTTGGCGTGCTGAACTGGAACGTCTGGGAGGGGGTAGCGATGGCCCGAAGCCTCCTCGAACGCAGAGAACCCGTGACCCCGGAGGCCCTCAGAGGGAAAATTCGCAACCCCGGGAGTAGTGCCTAGCCCGCGTGTTACGGATAGCTCGACCAGTTAGAGGCCTGTACGACCGCCTATCGATCCAACCGAGAGATAGGGAACCTGGCGCTGAACCCGATTGGGCGGTTTAGGATTTCGTTGAGAGCTTTTGGCATGACAACCTGGATCGCGGGCTTCTTGCCCTGGAAACGATCGCTCGCGCGAGTTTGGGGGAGCATGCAGCCTGTAACCTAAGATACCCCTCTAGTGGACTGGTGATCATGGCAATTTCCCATTCGTCCACGTATCCCATCGTGCGCCGAAGTGGGGTCACTCGTCCAGTGAAAGCCTCATGGTAACGTCACGGTTCACCGTTCGGCGAGGTCAGACCAGGGGACAAGAAAGAAATTAAGCCATAGCCACAAGTAAACGCTGTCCTGTCGAAAGAATTCCCATGAAATTTGGTCTATAGGGACGAAGGAAGGAGTCGAGCCTCGGACCCATAGGTGAAGATGGGTAGCGTCCGATAGGGTGGGGGCGTGTGGTTGCCGTTCGCGTTTGCCAAAGACGGTATCGTTGGAATTTATCAACATAAAACATTCTCCTATGAGCCAATCGATGTACGTGCGATCATTCTCGTCTTAGATACTGCCGCCTACCAACGCGGTGCCATAGTAGGGGCTGAGCTTAAGATTCAGTTCCTTTCGTTACCCCCCATTCGCCCAATCTGAACCTGATAGAACCGCTAGCAAAGTTGGTCAAGATGGGCGGAATAATGCCCACAATCTCTGGAACCCCGCGTTGATTTGAGTAAGGATTTTCCTTCTTCGACGGCACCGGTCGTCATTCATGATCAGACATCACTGGCAACGTACGCCGTTGCCCTAGCTGGCTCGCCCACTGCAGTACCACTGCTTCAAGCATGGCTGGGGGTACGACCTGGTCAATGAGATGTAATTTCACGGCTTCCGTTGCTGTAACCAATTTTGGAATCGTTCTCCAGTCTTGGGTCATTACATCCAAGTCTTGCGAAAACGAATCTTGGTCAAGCATCTCGTCAGATTTCTCCATGCCGGGGAGGATGCTCAATGTTGCTTCCTCGGAGGATATTCGATAGGTGCACGCTTGCGCCAACTCCATGCCTTCAGCCAGAGCGTAGCCGTTTATCGCCGCGACCGTAGGGATCGGAGAAGTCTTTATTTGCTGAATTATGCGTTGAAGATGTGCCCTAATCGAGAGCAGTGGGAATTCGGTCTTTTCAGCGAAGGCGGCCACCCCAACTGAAAACGCCTTATTGCCACTTCCCGTTATGACGATAGCGGAAGCGGAGAGGTTATAAGTAAGATTTTGCAATATCTGTTCTAAACTATTTAACATCCGGTCGTCCAAAGCATTTCGAGCCATCGGATTATATAGATGAATAAGCTCAATGACGGTCGTCCGATGTTGGAGACGTTCTACGGATACTTTGCCCATTGGGGAGTTCCTCCTATATAATCTTGACCCTGGTGGCCTTGCTCGAACATCTCGGAAAATTTTCACGCAATGATCTGGCAAATTTGGGTCATCACGATCTTCTCCGTCACTATGGTTTCTTGTAGGGTTGCACGGTAGCATTTGCCGCGACTTCGATGGCCCCCAGTGTTTGAAGAACTCTTCTCAGCAATCCGGACTGAAGCCGCTTAATGTCCCACTGATCCCGGCTTTGAGTAGCTTTGTTCGATAAAGACCCAGGCCGACGTTGAAAGGTTTGGTTGAACCATTACGGGTAAAGTCTAAAGCATGGCGTTTCTTCATGCATCAGGTGGAATCAATTTTATCCAGACGGAGAGTTGCAAAGCCGTTATTGTCCGTGGGTCAATCTTGTTGTGTTGAGGCGCTGATTTCAATCGTCAGCGCATGCCACTCCATAAACCTAGCCCTAATGGTTAGCCGTGCGCAGTAAACAATCACTATAGCCCAACCAAGATTTTTAGGATGCGCCAAACGGTTTCTTCGATCTGAGTTTCAGGATGCATTTCCATTAATCAGTATGAGATCACTGGACATTGTTAACCGTGATGAATGTCACGGCAACCTTGGGCTCGACAGGCTGTTTGAGCGAGGTCAAGATTGGTGTAAGTGTGGCCGGCCCGTTGTCTTCATTGAGATGCTCTATGCCCTACCAGCATATCGATGCGTTGATGCAGGTAGTCTTCGGCCCCCTGGCCGAGCCATTGGACAAGGTCTGCCGCGCTCCGCAAGCGGTCGACAAGGCCTACGGCTTGGCCCGCATAAAGATAGTCGACAGAGTAATCGCCCCGGTGGGCTGCGAATTCTTCGGAGGCTTCGGGAGTATTCGTCATGATGGTCTCTTGACCATGCCATTTTGCCGTGAAGTTGTTTCGAATGGCACGCCCAGGAAATTCGTAGGGCCAATCCAGATCTTGAATGCGATCGAAGACATGGGTAAGAATCGTGTCAGTTTCTGTGACTTCGATGAGACGGTGGCGTCCGGCCGCCTGAGTCCGGGCCTCACCACATACGGTAAATGCGGTGCCAATCCAAGCTCCGGCAGCACCCATCGCCAGAACGCCAGCGACGCCCATAGGCGTGGCAATGCCACCTGCTGCAAGGACCGGTAAGTCAAATGCTTCTTGAAGGACAATTTGCAGCAGAGGCAAGGTCGCCACGCTGCCCGTGTGGCCCCCGGCTTCACTTCCTTGCGCGACCAAAATATCAGCTCCTGCTTCCCGTGCCTGGCGGGCTTCCTGGCGGTCGTGGACTTGCACGGCTACGCGAATCGATGAGCGATGGCATCGCGCTATATAGGGCGCGGGGTCTCCAAACGACAGTGAAATAAGGGTTGGTTTGGCAGCCAAGGCGGCATCGAGCAGTTCTGGATGCTTCTTCAGGGCCCAAACCATCAAACCCAGCCCATAGGGCCGTGCGTTTTGCATTTGGTCGACCTGGCGCTCCAGGAAATCCGTCGATGCGGTGCTGCCAATGCCGATCATGCCCAAACCTCCTGCTCCGGTAATAGAGGCCGCCAAAGGAGCTTCAGCGACGCCTGCCATGGGAGCCCCAATGATTGGATAGCGGAGCCCCCAGTCGGTGGTTAATACGGTGTGAATCATGACGTCAACCTTCCTCTCCGTACATGTTACTCTATTGGAAACCTGTGATCGGCTAGACAGGATTGCGATCGATTTCGCTGCGGCTATTAGGACCCAGATTTGAAGCATAGGTTCCATGCCTGCGGGCATCCTAATCTCAGCGTGATTAGCTAAGGCCTGCGGTATCTGGCAAAACCCCGATGGGTTAGGCCCGATTCTTATCCCCTCATGTAACTGATCATCAACGATCGTTCAAGAGTTCAGACTGGGTTGGGGACCGTGACCTTTCTGTTTTTGCTATGTCGGTGGTCACGGTTCGGCCAACATCAAATGGCTCGGAACTCCGGTGCCCTCGCGGACCTCTTGTCTTTAGAAGTGATGTCGATCCGGTTTAGTCGACGGAAGAGTCGCGTGATCTACGTCACTATGTATCTAGGCTGCATAGAATAAGCTTAACACATTGAGGTGTATTGGAGATAGTCATCGCTATCGGATGATATCTGTACGGAGGGATAAGACACATGGAAGAACCCGTCGTCGTGGAAGTGAAGAGCATCGTGAAACAGGGCCTTTCGTTGTTTGGGCATATGATGGATACGGTAAACCATCTGAACCCGGGTCAAAGTTTAATTGTGAAGTCAACCTTCAATCCCAGGCCGCTCATGTCGCAGATGCGCCGCCGAGGCTACACAGTGAACCAGGAAAAGGTGGGCAAGTTGGTGGTTACCACGTTTATTCCTTCGACTGAAATTGATCGCTTCCCGAATGATGGGCCGTCGATGGCCATGGATATGCCCATCGACGGCCCAGAAGAATTTCTCGACAATCGTGGATTGGTTCCCCCTGAACCGATGGAGCGCACCTTAGCAAAGCTAGATGAACTGCCGATGGGGACAGTGTTAGTGATTCACAATGACCGCGTTCCAGTTTTCCTGTTGGGGCAGTTGGATGATGATGGATATCCCTACGAAATCCATGCCCAAGTCGATGATTCAGCTATCGTTCGAATTTTAAAAACCCATTAATGGGGTCGCCGTGCTGATGGGGAGGGCGAGTCATGGCGTGGTCCTTAGGCAAATTCTACTGATTCGTTGAAGTAAAAAACTATTACTTGCACCGTAGATATCATTCAGGTGCTAACACCTTTATTTAAGCCGAATTGGTCTCGGTAACGAGAATTTGGGGTTTGGAGACGCACCATTTGCCACTTTTTCGACCTTCTCGAACACTGCGTGGGGTGGATTGCGGATGAATGCGAATACGTTAAGATGGCCCTGTAAACTATCTCGTTGAAACCCGACTGTGCATTTATATATTCGGCACTAAAGAATTGAAACGTACTCCTTGATCAAGAGGGCTATGGCACTCAAACCTGATCGGTGCCAGTATCAGATCTTTAATGCCGAGTATCTAGGCAGTTTTTCAGACAGGCGTGAATGTCATTCAACGCATACAACTTTCTGTGCAAGGAACGGTTTTAAGAAGAGAGTTTGCTACCGCTAGCAATCATCGACAATAGACTGTCTAGAAACCAGGTTGTGGTTGTCAGACGGATTGGTCAGTGTTAACTAATGTTGCCCAAAAATGACCCCACGTTTCGCACCCCCATATATTGGAGATAATCATTGGTTTTAACCCCAACAGGTTGCGCTTCCCAAATATTCCCGATCAATATGTAGGCTGATGATCATGGTACGATACAATATCTAGAGGCAAGGGTGCGAAACGTGGGATGACCATCAGCCCAAGGAAGCAATCTGGGGAAATGGTCGCTTCGACTTACACGCGTTTAAGATGTCGTGCGCCGCAGAATTGCCGTGCACGCGGCCTGAACTGAATGCGGCAGCGGATCAGACCTGTCCTGCAAAACACGAAACGATGGTTCTCTCTTTATCATGTGGGAACCATGTTGGTTGTACATTACGGGATAAGTATTGCGAAAACTCCTTGTTACGTTGTGATTGTGACGGACATCACTGTGTTCGTATGGGATCAGCCCGATATTGAAAATGCTTCACCAAGTTTCGGGTTCGGAAAAGATTGAAGGGTTCACTGAAGTTTGAAAGCCACGGACACGATGGTGGTCTGCCGCCCGGCAAGGTCAGCATCTGATGAAGACGTCTTGGCGCGCGATTGGTGTACGCCAATCGCGCGAGGCGGCGCTCTTGGTTGAGTCAGCTTGACGGAGGACGTCCCCCCATTGTTGGCGATGAGTCGATGATCGCCAAAGGCTGTGGCATTGATTCGGCTTTGACACATTTCATTGTGAGTATGTGGGAGGGGAAAATCACTTATGAAGGAACTTGATGTCCGACCTATTCTTGAGGCTGGTGGTGAGCCGTTCGAAGAAATCATGAAATTCGTGTCGAACCTACCGCCCGGCGAAGGATTTCGGTTATGGGCTACCTTTAAACCGGAGCCGCTGCTGGCTGTGCTTTCGCATCAAGGCTATCGGGGCGATGCCCAGGAAATATCTGACGGTAATTGGGCAGTGGAATTTACTCCAGTGAGCTAGAAACGCACATTCTCCGGTAAGTTGGGGTTTCTCCGATGGCTAGAGGGAAAAGACCAAGATCCAATGGTTGGGCACACTGCAGCCAAGTTAACCCGGATAATGCCAGCGGGTTTATAGGTCGATGCCTGTGACCTGAGCTAACCGATTGTGGATGGGGGGATAAGCCGCCTTGGGGTAAGAAGTGTGGCTTGATGGCCTCATCGGTGATTTTAACCCCATGAGGCGCCCGCGACGGAATCATACACTTTGCTTTGATTATAAGGCCTGGGAGGCTTAAAGATGACGGAAACAAACGCTTCACGCTTCGTGGCCTTTAATGGGAGTCCGATGGCTCTTGAGGGAGCCGTCGTAAATGTTAATGACCCTGCTCCACAATTCGCGCTTATAAACACCGATTTAAATTTGGTGTCCTCTGCGGATTTTCTGGGGCGCGTCGTATTACTGGCAACCGTTCCCTCTTTAGATACCGCTGTGTGTGACTTGGAGACAAAGAAATTCGACCATGAGATCTCGACTTTGGGCAATCAGGTGGCTTATCTAACCGTGTCCATGGACCTCCCGTTTGCGCAACAGCGATGGTGCGGCTCAAGCCACGTTCATCGAGTCGTGACGTTGAGCGACTATAAGGACCACCAATTTGGAAAAGACTATGGAGTTTACATCTGGGAATTAGGATTACTGGCCCGCGCGGTATTTGTCATCGACCCTACGGGCATGCTTCGCTATCGAGAAATGGTATCCGAAGTGACCAACGAACCGGATTATGTGAGAGCATTGTCGGTTGTCAACGAGTTGTTGAAAGGATAACTGATAAATGACCTGAGCTCGCGGATGAGGACGGATTGCGCGGTTGCCGAGTGGGGGTATCGACTTTCTGCATCCCAAAAACGCTATATACTAAACTGAGTTGAAGTCGCTCGATTAGGTTTTCACGGCAGTAAAGGAGGGAAAGGGATGCAGGCGCTAATGATAGGGAGGGTCGGAGCGGCCGTTGACACCTCAGCCTATCGTGTATTGGTGGACCGTCTCTGGCCTCGCGGGGTATCTAAGACTGATGCGCTGTGGGACATCTGGCTCAAGGAGGTGGCCCCCAGTACGGATTTGCGAAAGTGGTACGGACACGAGCGCACGCGATATACGGAATTTCGCCAAAGATATTTCTTGGAATTGGAACAACGATACCAAGAACCCGCCATGCAGCAATTGTTAAACATCTGGCGAAAAGGACCTGTCATACTGCTCACCGCTACGAAAAGCCTCGAATTCAGTCAAGCCCCAATCCTGCGCGACTTCTTACTTCAAGCAGTGAACGCGCACGCGTAGGGGGCAACCGTGGAACGAAACATTTGGCGGATATCCAAAGACCACCGATTTGTGGATCAGATTCAATTCGTCTCGCAGTTTCCTGCGTACACAGTGGACACCTCGGCCCAAGAAGTTGTCTGGTGGTATCGTCAGCACGATGAGGTCAACTATATAAAGTTTGGTCTGTCTGAGACTGGAACCGGCGTCATGGTGATTGGGGATCAAATCCTAGCCCGAATGGCGATGCGATCCACATTGCCACCGGTCGCGAAGCCTGACGGCGTTAAATATCTGGAATTCCACCAAACGCTGTATGAACGGTTTAGGGGCGTTCGACCCGTTCTGTTTCTCGACGCTTTTGAGGGGATAGCATGGGCCATCTTAGGCCAACAAATCAATGTCAACTTCGCCGCGCATTTGAAAACAGCCATTGCTGTCCGTTGGGGGACCGTCGTCCGTGGCGGTCAAAACGATTTGGCCGTTTTCCCGTCTCCACGCCAGTTAGCCGGAGCAAAGGTGGAGGAACTGCGTTCCCTACAGCTGAGTCGACAAAAAGCAGAGACGTTGATTGAAATCGCTCGACACATTGATCAAGGCACATGGAACATCCAAGACTTGTATCATCAATCGACCGAGGAAGCGATGGAGAATCTACAAAAGTTTAAGGGCGTCGGCCCTTGGACGGCGGAATACAGCCTTCTGCGGGTTTTTGGCCATGTCGATGTGATCCCCGCTGCAGACGTAGGTCTGCGTCGAGCGTGGGCTAGGCTGACCGGACGGGAAAGGGTATCCGAAGCCGATTTGCTCGAGGCGGCCCAAATATGGCGCGGCTATCGAAGTGACTTTGCTTTTTGGCTGTGGCTCTCCAATGTGAGCCCTCGCGGGTTATCGGAGGAACACGAGGGCTGACCAGCGGCGTAGGCAATGTTACCGAAGTGCCCACGAATCTCCGGTAAAATACGTTGTCGTCTCACCGATGGAACCGACCCATCATCGGATCGACGGATTCTTGATTTGGGCTCGATTCGGAAGTCACAAAACCCGCGAGACGCCAGGATTTCGAAAGGGGATCATGACGCAGTGTTAGGCCCTAAACCTAAAACAAGTTTTTACCCTGGTTATTTTGCCGCAGTCATGGCGACCGGAATTGTGTCCACCGCGCTGTTTCTCTATCACCGTCAGGAGCTATCCGATGCGCTGATGGTCGTGACCATGGCCTTGTACCTTTTTCTCTGGTATCGGTATGTGGCTCGCTTCATCAAAGCTCCAAGTGACATGTGGGCAGATTTGACTAATCCCGCCACCGCCTTCGGATTTTTTACAATTGTGGCTGGATCCAACGTGTTAGGGGTACGATTTGTTTTTGCTGGTTGGGTTACGCCATCCGTTGTCTTGGGCGCAATTGCTCTGGTCGTATGGATGGTTCTTTTTTATACGGTTATGACCGTCTTGATTATCGGTCCCGCCGTTGAGCTATCTTCGGTGAATGGAGGGTGGCTCATTGCTGTTGTCGCCGAGCAATCCATCGCGACCTATCTCGCGGCAATGATCGATGTTGTGCCCCATCACGTTGAGGTCTTGTTCCTGCTATCTAGCACTTTTTGGGCGATGGGCTTAATGTTCTATGTTATTTTCATCGGGCTCATTATCGACCGCTTGCTCTTTCAACGCGTGTCGTTCAACGATCTCCAGCCTCCGTATTGGATCAACATGGGGGCGACGGCGATCACGGTGTTGGCTAGCTCTCGTTTGCTGTCCATCCATGTCCACGCGCAGATTTTCTTGACACTTCGTCCATTTCTTGAAGGCGTCACGTTAATGCTGTGGGCCTGGGGTAGCTGGTGGATTCCCTTGCTGGTGATTCTCGGCGTGTGGAAATATTGGCGAGGTAGCGAGAAAGTGGAATATCATCCTTCGCAGTGGAGCATCGTCTTTCCGCTTGGCATGTATGCCGCCGCGACGACCACGATGTCTAAAATTCATGGATTCAAACCGCTGCATTGGGTAGGCGGGGAGTTTTTGTGGATAGCGCTCGGCGCGTGGATTCTCGTCGCAGCGCTGGCTGCGCGGCAGTTCTCGACCCGGTCCCATCGATGGAACCAAAGGCAGTTGAGCGAGCGTGATCGATGAATGCCGACAAGGGGCCTTGCCGCGAAAATCCCCGTTGGCCACGTCGGGCTGATGAAAGCGGGCCAAGCAAAACAGGGCGACTGGGCTATCTAGCGCGCGGGGCATTGTTTCCGTTTAAATCGGTACTTGCATAGTGTTGGTACCCGTACTTCAATTCCAGTCAACCACGCACACGATATTTTGAAGCGCTTCCTGCATGCTCACCGCAGCTTCGTCAGAAGCGACCTTTAGGGCTACTTGGACTGGTTTGCTTTCGTGACAAATCCACCGGATGGTATGCTAAGAAAGTCGAACTGGTGATAAAAACGGCTTTCAAAAACCCCAAATTGCCACGGTACAGCGACTATTATTCAGCAAATACGGGCATTTCGGAACGGGAATAGCAACACTAGGCAAGTACCGATTTTTCCGTTTTTAGAGAAGGCCGTCGTGTTGGAAAATCACGTATATCAAATCAGTAGGGATGATTTCAGCAACAGGTAGACGCGGCCAGAGCGTCGGGTCCGCTGTGGACGGTCGTGGAAACTCCTCCGTTAGAGGCTGAAGTGATCGACATCACGGATACTGCCAGACTTCTGGCTTTTAATCATAAGAGCATCCGCAACAGGAGATAAAGCGAAAGGAGTGGATTCCATGACCACCATCGAAGAATTAGCCGGAAGCCGTATTGTTGATGCGGGCCAAAAAGATCCCGATGAACGCTTGCTAATATCGGAGGGTCGTCAAGCACTCTGGCTGATTAACGGGAGCGCTGAATGGCGACCACAGTCCGGCCGGCCAATGGCGATGAAACCGAGCGCCGTGGTTTACGAGCTGGTTGGTCCAGGGGCCATCTTTTTTCTCGAACCTTCTCATTATGTATGGCTTCAAGCATGGGATGAATTAGGGTTTGGCCCGAGAGCCGAGATGTATCGAATACTAATGGAGTCTCGCAACTTGGGCGTTGGTCAAGCTCTTGCCGCCGCGCTTCCGGTTGCTCGAGGTCAAATTTGGGTAGACATCGGTACGGGAACGGGTGCGATGGTTCAAGCGCTTCAGGAGCGAGCCGCTGAACCGGAATCTGTATGGATTTTAGGTATCGATCGGGCGTCTCGGATGATCGATCAAGCTTGGGGTCATCCTAAGGGCGGCGTCCCAGCCTGGTTTGTCGCTCAAGATTTATTGGCTTTGCGGTGGCCACAACGGATGTTTGACGGGGTCTCCGCGTTACTCTTGCTACACCTGGTGGAGGATCTTGATGGGCTCCTCGGCAATGTGTACACTGCCTTGAAACCTGGTGGTTTGTTTGTATATGCGGTCAGTTCTGACTCCAACCCCTTTGTTCGTATGATTATGCATCAGTTGGCGGGGCCGGGGAAATTCTTCAAACAAGGGCAGGCAAAAATCCGTCAAAGCGTCCTTGATGCCGGTTTTGAAATCGTCCGAGCAGAGACCTATCGGGACAAAATTGTGCTCGATAACCCAGAAGCTATGATCAAACTCATCGCCAGTATCGGCGGACCCAGTAACCAAGGATTGCGGGAAGACGTCAAGCCTCCACGGTCCATCGACCGAATATTCGATTTGGTTTGGGCTCAAAAGCCAAGCAACGATCAGGGGAAGAGTGATGTTGGCGGGGGTGAACGACCGCTTTAATCGACCGCTGAAAGATTTGCGCATCTCTCTGACGGACCGATGTAATTTTCGCTGCGTCTATTGCATGCCTAAGGCAGTGTTCGGCACACCGACCCACTTCTTGCCTGCTGGCGAGGCGATGGGGCGAGAGGAAATCGCGAAGTTGGTGCGAGCGTTGAGCGCACTGGGCGTGCATAAGGTGAGGCTTACAGGAGGAGAGCCATTATTGCAACACGACATTGTGCCGTTGGTAGGCGACCTCGCCCAAATTTCTGGGATCGATGACATTGCGTTGACCACCAAAGGGTCTGCGCTTTCTCGGGCCCGGGCGATTAGCCTCAAAGATGCAGGGTTGACGCGCGTTACTGTCAGCATTGATTCTTTGGATCCAAATCGGTTCGGTCGGATTAACGGGGTGGGCTTTCCCGTGAACCGAGTGCTAGAAGCTATTAATAACGCGGCGGAGGCCGGTCTTAGTCCGATAAAAATAAACGTTGTGATCAAGCGAGGATTGAACGTTGTGGACGTCGTGCCCTTGGCCAAGAGATTTCGCTTCAGCGGACATACGGTGCGTTACATCGAGTACATGGACGTGGGCGCGTCTAATGGTTGGTTGCCGAAAGACGTCGTGCCCGCCCGCGAGATCTTGGAAATGCTGTCGACCGAGTGGCCGCTCCATCCCGTGGAACCTGCCTATTGGGGCGAGGTGGCTTCACGTTACGCGTACGACGATGGCGGAGGGGAGATCGGACTCATTTCCTCGGTCAGTCAACCATTTTGTGGAACTTGTACTCGAGCCCGTCTGTCGGCAGATGGCCGTCTTCTCCTCTGTCTGTTTGCTGACGAGGGAGTGAGTCTCCGAGATATGATGCGACGTGGAGCGACGGAGCAAGATCTCATCGATACGGTGCGGAGAATCTGGAAAGGCCGGGACGACCGCTACTCGGATCTGAGAAACGGCGACTCGTCGCGTTCGACCAAACGACTAGAGAGGTTTCAGATTGGCGGTTGATAACCCACTCCATCCCAACAGGGGAGTCATAGCGACAAAATGTCTGATGACTTCGTCGAAATGTGACGATGATCACAGTGGATGCAGATCAATAACGAGAACATGGTCCTGACACGATATATTAGATGACGACAAAACGGCTATTGTTCTTGCATCTTGACGGATTCCTAGGGTAGCAAAACGATGGAGCGATTGGTCTATCTTGATTGTGAAAGAGCGTGATGCTGAGTGTCAGGACCTGCCTTGCGTACGGTGAAATCGCATCAGGCCATTCATGAAACGGCTTGGAACGAAGCCGACGAAGTCCTCAGGCTGGCGAAAACACTTCGCGCTTCCTCGGATGACGTGAGATTCCTTCAAGTTGTTGAGGTGTTTTTGGAAATTGTAGAGGCGCGGATTTTGGCTCACGCGGCAGAAGAAGAGCACGGCTTATACCGAGAATGGTTACGAGCAAACGGTCAAAACCAGCCGTTGATTGACTCCTTGGTCGTAGAGCACGAGGCATTGCGTGGACTCGCCCAAGCGATGGAACAAGCTATGGTCCGACAACAGTACGAGACCGTCGTCTCCACGATGAGCGAGCTTCTTCAGGTGTCTGCAGCTCATTCGCAGCACGAGGAAAAAATTCTAGGTACCATCGCACTAGCGGGCGAAGCATCATTATGACTGGCCCCCTACGTTGGATATACTCGAATAGCTACAAGCACCTGAAAGAGTTGGCGGAAGCGGTTGGCGTGCATTCATACGAATATCAAGCCTTGATTGATATGGACATTTCATCGGATCGTATGGTGATTATTCAACAGAATACCCAGGCATGGGAAGAAGCATTTACCGATGAAGAGCTAACGATGGTAGGAGAGCGGGTTTCCACTTTCCTCTCCGAGGTGGTTCACGATATGGTCGAAGCGGTTACAAGCGAGTACCTCACCTCGATGTCCCAACGCGAGATCTAAAATGAGAGAAAGGAGGCGCGATCCTTGGTAGATAACAAGAATTTCGGTGAGGTTGGCTCCTTATATCCCATTAGCGATGAGGACAGGGATGATCTCATTGCGCTCTTGAAAATGCGGTTTGGCACCGTGCCCTCTGAGTTAATGACAGCCATTTCAGCGATCCATGATTTGAGCCAGATCGATCACCTGATTCTGGTAGCAGCCAATGCCTCGGGATGGTCTGAATTCATTTCGGAAGTACGCGCACCAGGGTTTCGCCTTGTGGGTCAAGAATTCGATCCTTTGAGCAAGACACGGTCAGAGAAGCTAGCGAGAAAGGACGAAAGCGATGGCCAATAAACGCAATGCGCTCCTCAGGTCCGTTGATTATCTTAAGCGTGGCCAACGCATTAACCAGGAATGGAGCGAAGAAAGCGTGCGCTCCCGAGATTGGGAGGATGTGTATCGAAGCCGTTGGCAGCATGATCGTGTGGTGCGGTCGACGCACGGTGTCAACTGTACCGGTTCTTGTAGTTGGCAAATTCATGTTAAAGATGGAATTGTCACCTGGGAGACTCAACAAACCGACTACCCATCGCTCGGCGATGATGTTCCAGAGTATGAGCCGCGCGGATGTCCTCGGGGAGCGAGCTACTCTTGGTACCTCTACAGCCCAGGGCGAGTCAAATATCCTTACGTGCGTGCCGAATTGATCGCCGCTTGGCGAGAGATTCGCACACACGAAGAAAACCCACTCCGAGCCTGGCACACTTTGGTTAATGACCCAGTCCGCCGTGAGGCCTATCAAAAAGCCCGGGGCAAGGGCGGATTCGTGCGCGCTGACTGGGATACCATCAGTGAAATGATTGCCGCGGCCATGTTGGATACGACGAAAACTTACGGACCTGACCGCGTCGGAGGATTTAGTCCTATCCCCGCCATGTCGCAAGTAAGTTTCGCCGCTGGGTCCCGTTTCTTGTCGCTGATGGGTGGCACCATGGTCAGCTTCTATGATTGGTATGCTGATCTGCCTCCGGCTTCGCCCCAAATTTGGGGGGAGCAGACGGATGTCCCTGAAAGCGCGGATTGGTATAACGCAAGCTACTTCATTATTTGGGGAACCAATCTGCCCATGACCCGCACTCCAGACGCCCATTTTATGGTTGAAGCTCGGTATAATGGCACTAAGGTTATCGGGGTAAGCCCGGACTACGCCGAGTATGTAAAATTTGCCGACCTGTGGCTGCCTTGTAAAGCGGGAACTGACGCTGCGTTAGCGATGGCGATGACGCATGTGATCCTTAAGGAATTTTACGTGGACAAGCCCACCCCCTACTTTTTAGAATACGCTAAAACGTATACGGATCTGCCATTTCTGATTACGCTTACGCAGCATGGCGAAGAGTGGAGCCCGGATCGGTTTCTTAACGCCAACGACCTAGGGATGGACGTTCCTGAGGCCGACTGGAAGACCATCGTATGGGACGAAGATACGTCTTCGCCGCAGATGCCCAATGGGAGCTTGGGCTACCGTTGGGACGGCCAGCAGAAGTGGAACCTCCGCCTCGAGAATCCCGACGGGACTCGATTGAACCCTCAGTTGTCGTTCGTCGAGGTGCCAGATTCGGTGTTGTCGGTAGCTTTTCCCAACATGCAGGCAGGCGAAGCTCGTCCGTTCGTTCGCGGCGTACCGAGCCGGAGGATCACCAACCCCCATGGCGAGGCCGTCTGGGTGACTACCGTCTACGATTTAATGATGGCCCATATGGGCGTGAACCGGGGCCTCCCTGGAGACTATCCTATAGACTACGACGACGAAACGGCCTACACCCCAGCTTGGCAGGAAGCTATTACCGGAGTAGACCGTGGGCTCGCGATCCGAGTGGCGCGTGAGTTTGCTGACAATGCAGCGAAAACCCATGGACGGTCGATGATCGCCTTAGGCGCTGGTACAAATCATTGGTATCACAGCGACCTCATTTATCGATGCATTATCAATTTGGTCATATTAACCGGCAGTCAGGGCGTCAACGGCGGAGGGTGGGCGCATTACGTGGGCCAGGAAAAAGTCCGCCCTTTGGAGGGATGGAGCACCCTCGCCTTTGGACTGGATTGGATGCGGCCCCCCCGCCAACATGCCGGCACTACCTTCTTTTATTTTGCCACCGACCAGTTCCGTTATGAGGAGCCGGTGGCACCACTGACCGGTATTCCCAGTTCGGGGCGGTATCGTAATGCTCATCCAGCGGATCTCACGGCACTAGCTTCGCGGTTAGGATGGTTGCCTGCCTACCCGCAGTGGACGGAAAACTCGCTCGAGGTGGTGGCTAATGCCCGACGACATGGGGCTCAAAGTTCCGATGAGATTGTTCAATACGCGGCGCATCAGCTCACGAATGGGGAGTTGGAATGGGCTGCGGAAAATCCTGACGATCCTCGAAATTTCCCCCGGGTCTTCTTTGTGTGGCGATCTAATTTGTTGGGGGCCAGTGGAAAAGGTCACGAATACTTCTTGAAGCACATGCTCGGAGCTCAAGGGCACGTGTTGGGTAATGCTGACGAGTCGTGGCAACCGGAAAGCGTGAAGATTACCGAAACGATTCCGGAAGGGAAACTGGATTTGCTGGTCGATGTGGACTTTCGCATGACATCGAGTGGACTGTACGCCGATATTGTTCTGCCAGCGGCCACTTGGTACGAAAAACATGACTTGAGCAGCACCGACATGCATCCATTCGTACACCCCTTCAACCCTGCCGTGGAGCCGCTATGGGAGTCAAAAACGGACTGGGATACGTTTCGCACGCTGGCTGAAAGTTTTTCGAAGATGGCCGCTCAATACTTGCCAGCGGTCGATGACTTGGTCATGGTGCCAATGCAGCATGATTCGGTCGGAGAAATTTCGCAACCCTACGGTAAAGTCCGCGATTGGCGGAAGGGTGAGTGCGACCCTATTGTTGGTAAGACGATGCCCAATCTCGTGTTGGTTCATAGGGACTACGCTCATCTCGTGGACCAAATGACTACCTTGGGGCCTCTGGCCGACGAGGCGCTAACGACCAAAGGAATTCGGATCGACGGGCATGCTGCCGTCAACGAACTGAGAGGACGGGTGGGGGCTAGCAAGCGCGAAGGACCTGGATTCGGACGTCCTTCGATCTGGACGGGAAGACAGGTAGCCGAAGCTATATTGACTCTGTCTGGCCCCACCAATGGCCATCGCGCGGTGGAGGAGTGGCAGGCACTGGAAAAGACCACGGGCCTTTCGCTGATGGAGGCGATCCACGGTCGAGAAGATACCGTGTATCGATTTGAAGACCTGACCGTTCAGCCGCGACTGGCGCTCCCAGCGCCCGTCTGGTCCGGGCTCGAGAGCGAAGGGCGGCGTTATTCTCCCTTCACCGCCAATGTGGATTTTAAAATACCTTGGCGAACGATTACCGGTCGACAACATTTCTATATGGACCATGAAGTGATGTTGGACTACGGAGAAGGGTTACCGATTTATCGACCGCCGAATGACTATCCGCCGTTCGCTCTCGGAGACGGCAAGCGGAGTGCCGCTGAGGGGTCGCAAGCCGTGACGGTTCGCTATCTTACGCCACATCAAAAATGGGGGATTCATTCCACGTATGCGGATACGCCGCGGATGTTGACGTTGTTTCGAGGCGGTCAAACCGTGTGGATGAGCGTGGAAGATGCGGCCACGATTGGCATTAAGGACAACGATTGGATCGAAGTCTTTAATCGCAATGGGGCTATCGTCGCTCGGGCGGTCATCTCGCATCGCTTACCTCAGGGGGTGGCGATGATGTATCATGCCCAGGACCGGACGATCGGAGTCCCCAAAAGCATGGTCACCGGAGACCGAGGCGGCACCCATAATAGCGTCACCCGCATCATTCCTAAGGGGACCCACATGATTGGCGGTTACGGACAGTTTAGTTACAGCATGAACTATTATGGTCCGACGGGTCATCAGCGTGATGTGCTGGCATGGATCCGACCGCTGAAGGAGGTCGACTGGCTTGAAGATTAAAGCGCAAATCGCCATGGTGATGAACCTCGATAAATGCATCGGATGCCATACCTGCAGTGTGACTTGTAAGAACACCTGGACCAACCGTCCTGGCGCAGAATATATGTGGTTTAATAACGTTGAAACGAGGCCGGGCCCGGGTTATCCGCAAGAGTGGGAAAATCAAGACCGGTATCGCGGCGGATGGACGATGTCAGGCGGTAAGCTCAAGCTGCGCTCAGGGGGTCCCTTGTCTAAGTTGGCCCGAATTTTTTACAATCCTGACCTGCCGACGATTGATGACTATTACGAACCGTGGACCTACGATTATCAAACCCTGGTCGACAGTCCGCACCGAAATCATCAGCCCATCGCGCGGCCGCATTCGCTGCTCACCGGAGAGGTAATGGAAAAGCCCGTTTGGGGCCCGAACTGGGATGATGACCTGGCGGGTGGCCCAGAAATCGCTCCCCGTGATCCCAATCTTAAAGATCTCATGCAACATGTAGCGTTTGAATATGAGCAGACCTTCATGATGTATTTACCGCGTATCTGCAACCATTGCCTGAATCCGGCCTGCGTGGCAGCATGCCCTTCGGGGGCCATGTATAAGCGAGAAGAAGACGGCATCGTTTTGGTGGATCAAGATGCCTGCCGGGGATGGCGGTTTTGTGTCAGTGCTTGTCCGTACAAGAAAGTGTACTTCAACTGGAACACCCACAAGGCCGAAAAATGCACCTTTTGTTACCCCCGGATTGAGGCAGGATTGGCGACGGTCTGTTCCGAGACGTGCGTCGGCAGAATTCGATATCTCGGCCCTATCTTATATGACGCGGATCGGGTGATGGCTCAGGCATCGGTCGAAGATCCCAAAGCACTCTATGAAGCTCAGCTCGGGATGTTTCTCGATCCACACGACCCCGAGGTGATGGATGAGTCGCGGCGGCAAGGCATTCCTGAATCCTGGATTGAGGGCGCTCAAAACTCTCCGGTCTATAAGATGGCCATCGAGTGGAAAATTGCATTGCCGCTCCATCCGGAATATCGGACGTTGCCCATGGTCTGGTACGTACCGCCGCTAAGCCCCATGATGAATCATCTGACCAATGAATCCAACATGGAGACCGATGCCTATCTCACCGCCGTGGATAGTATGCGGATCCCGATGGAGTACCTGGCTTCCATTCTTTCGGCGGGCGACGTGCAACCGGTGAGGCAGGCACTCTTGCGGCTAACGGCCATGCGTGCCTCGATGCGAGCCCGGAATGTAGGAGGTGACGTCGATTTTTCGACGAGCCAATTGCTCCAAGAAGCGGGTCTCACTTCCCGCCAGATCGACGACATGGCAAGACTTTTGGCCGTGGCCAAGCACCGCGAGCGGTTTGTCATCCCAACCGGCGACCGCAACCATGAGGGCGATTTAGAATACGCCCAAGGAGCCTGTAGCTTAGAGGGATTGGCCCCCGCGGAAGGCATTGTGGCTCCGAAGCGACTGATCCAGCTGCAGAGTAGAAATGGCTAACGGACACAAGGGGGAGGTTCCCATGAACGATGATGCGCGGCTGGTTTTGAAGCTGATTTCGGAATTACTCGACTACCCAGGGCGCCTAGGGTTTTGGGATCGAGTGAGCGAGCATGCGGATCTGGCTGGCGAGTTGGACGCACGGCTCAAGGTGGTGTATGACGAATTCCGGCAGCACAAAACCATCGAGTTGGAGAAAGTATACGTCGCCACCTTCGACTTCAATCCCAAGGCATCGTTATACATTACCGGCCATGAACTGGGCGATTCCCGGGATCGTGGGCAGGCGCTTATCGAGCTTACGGCGCTCTATCGTCGCGCGGGATACGAGGTTTCGGATGACCAACTCGCCGACTTTCTTCCTCAGTTGCTGGAATTCATTGCCGTGCGACCAGACCTGGGCAACGCGTTATTGCTGAAGCGCATTGCGCGAGCCGCCCAACGAATTCGAGACCATCTTGGGACCGATAACCTTTATCGCCCGTTGTTCGACTTAATTCTACGAACCCTGGAATATCCTGTGAAGCCAGTGGATTCCGGTCGCGATGAACATCCAGACCTGGACAATTTGCCTTATCCTGTGGAGTACCGCTAATGGATTGAGGAAGGAGCGTCTTATGAACCAGTTTTGGTGGTTGATCTACCCCTACTTGGCCCTGGCGGTGATGATCTTGGGGAGTTTTTACCGGTACGCCCACAATCCCATGAGTTGGGGCTCCCGTTCGAGCGAATTGCTGGAAAAGCGGTGGCTTAAGTGGGGGAGCCAACTGTTTCATTGGGGTATTCTACTGGTGATCCTCGGGCACGTCATGGGCCTTCTGGTTCCGTTGAGCGTTTACACAGTCTTAGGGATCACGCCGCACTTTTACCACCAAAATGCGGACATTCTGGGAGGCATCGCGGGACTGATGACCTGGGTGGGCTTGGCCATCTTGTTGCTCCGACGGTTTGGCAACGCTCGAATTCGTCGGAATTCAAGCGTTTCTGACATGGTGGCGCTAGGGCTACTATTTATTGTGGTGAGCACGGGCGATTATCTCACGATCGTGCGAAACAACGTGGTTGGGCCCTATGAGTATCGTGCAACCGTGGGGCCGTGGCTTCGCGGTCTCGTAGTTCTGCATCCCAATATCGCGCTGATGGCGCATGTTCCTGCCTTATTCCAAATCCATATCGTTTTGGCGTTTTTGCTGTTTGCCATCTCTCCGTTCACCCGGCTGGTGCACATTTGGAGCCTTCCGCTCGCCTATCTCCGTCGTTCTCCGATTCAGTACCGCGAGCGTGCCCAGTATCGGTATCGCCGCAGCTCGAATTGACTCAAGATGTTACCAGACACGCCGTCGAAGGCAGGAGAGCGCTGCAATGTTCGGGCGATATGGCGATAGAAAGGATTTGAGAGTCATGATAGAGCACCAAAGGCCCGTAAGAACCGAACCCTCGATTAAACCACCATGGCTGACGATCAAAGCCACGGCAGGTCCCAACTATCAACGGTTGAAGGCGCTCATGCGTGGTAACACGTTGCACACGGTGTGTGAAGAAGCTCATTGTCCCAATATTTTTGAGTGTTGGGAACAGGACAAGACGGCAACTTTCATGATCTTGGGCGATACCTGCACGAGAAACTGCCGCTTTTGCGCCGTCAAAAGCGGGCACGTGGGTGGTGTCGTCGATTGGGAAGAACCTGGTCGTGTGGCCGCGGCGGTCATGGCAATGCAACTTGACCATGTCGTCATTACCAGTGTCGACCGTGATGACTTGCCAGATGGCGGAGCCGGCATTTTTGCAAATACCGTGCGAACGATTCGAGATATGGCACCTCGCTGTCAGGTGGAATTATTGATTCCAGACTTTGCGGGGAACTGGAATGCCTTGGCACTGGTGATTGGGCAGCGTCCGAACTTGCTGGATCACAATATTGAGACGGTGCAACGCATGACCCCTTTGGTGCGATCACGGGCGACATATGAACGGTCGCTTGAGGTTTTGCGTCAAGCCAAAGAGATTGGTCCCGGACAACGGACAAAGTCCAGCATTATGGTGGGCGTTGGAGAGACGTGGGATGAACTGTTGGAGACTCTCGATGACCTCCGGGCGGTCAATGTGGACATTGTGACCATTGGACAATATCTTCGACCAACATCAAAACAAATGCCCCTCGTTCGGTTTTATACCCCGGATGAGTTTGGCCAGCTTCGCGAGGAGGGAATGGCCCGAGGCTTTTTGCACGTGGAGTCAGGGCCGTTGGTGCGAACTTCCTATCATGCCGCGAGGCAGGCAAGAGATGCTGCGTCGCAGTGAAGAGAGGGATGGGAGAGAGGGATGGGAGTGGAGGCTCGAGAGATTCCGAATCAATACTGCCGTTTACAAGCAGATCTAGAGGTCATTCGAGGACTTGCGCGCACGATGCTGAACGGATAGACGGAGTGTTCAAGGAGGGGTGCATTGATGGATGTCTCTAATCCAGTATCGGATTTTACTGAAGCGGATGTAAGTCGCAATATTCTTGCGACTAGACTGGATGCATTAAAACGATGGGCTAAAAGTGGATCGCTATGGCCCATGCCGTTTGGAACGGCTTGTTGCGCCATCGAGTTTATGGCCGTGGCGTCGGAACGCTACGATGTTGGTCGGTTTGGTTCGGAGGTCCTACGCTATAGCCCGCGCCAGGCGGATGTTTTGATGGTTCTAGGCACGATTACCGATAAAATGGGGCCCGTACTCAAGACCATTTATGATCAGATGGCTGAGCCTAAATGGGTGATTTGTATGGGAGCGTGCGCAACCTCAGGAGGATTTTACCGTTCCTATCACGTGATGCAGGGCATTGATGAAATCATTCCGGTCGATATCTATATCCCCGGATGCCCACCGACGCCGGAAGCGGTCTTGCGGTCGATTATCATGCTAGAAGAAAAAATTCGTCAGCAAGGCGTTGCCTCCGCAAAGAGAGAATTTGCCGAGCGGGCCCAGCGTTTACATACGCACACCGAAGACGCGTCGGTGACTTCGCTGGATCCGCCGTCTCTCGAATTGATCGAGTTCTCGACACGCACTGACGATGTCAATCTACCCTGGGTCGCGGAATTGACAAATCGCTTAGGATTAGCGGCGATTGAAACCGCGACGGACTTTCGTGGAGACTTCACCATCCGGGTGGCCCCGGGTGCGTTGATTGCGGCGTGTCGATTGCTGCGTGAGGCTCCTTTTTCTATGGACATGTTGATGGACATTGCCGGCGTGGATTATTGGACCCGGGATCCCCGATTCGATGTCGTTTATCATTTTTATAGCTCGACCCAGCGTCACCGAATCCGTCTCAAGGTGGGAGTATCTGAATCCGCACCGCTCATTGATTCAATCGCCGGAGAATGGCCGGCCGCCAATTGGTACGAACGGGAAGTATACGACCTCTACGGAATGCAGTTCCGTGGGCACCCTGATCTTCGGCGAATTCTTACTCACGACGGTTTTGGAGATCTCCATCCGATGCGCAAGGATTACCCACCGGGACTGCGCCAACCCATTCGCTATCCTACCGAGGCAGTTCCGGCGGCCGAACGATCTCCGCGAGGAGAGATGGTCCCCCTAGACATTCATCCCACCATCATGAATATCGGTCCATCGCATCCGTCCATGCACGGAACCTTTCGCCTGATTGCACAAGTTGACGGTGAGCGCGTGGTCGATGCCGATGTGGAATTGGGGTATCTCCATCGAAACTTCGAAAAAATGGCTGAGACCCACACGTACTGGCAGACTATTCCTTACTGCGACCGGCTGAATTACGTGTCTCCGATGTGCAATAGTGTGGGGTTTGCGCTGGCCGTGGAGAAACTCTTAGGAGTTGAGGTTCCGGACCGAGCGCAGGTTTTGCGCGTGATCCTCAATGAACTCAGTCGAGTGATGGACCATGCAGTTTGCATCGGTACCAATGTGCTCGATTTAGGATTGATGACGGATTATTTTTATCTGTGGGAACTTCGGGAACAGATTTATGACTTGTTGGAGTCGTGTTCGGGTGCCCGTCTTCATGTCAGCTATGTTCGCATTGGAGGATTTTCTGATGATGTCCCTCCAGATTTTGTCGAGCAAGTACGCAGAATTCTGCACGCGGCGCCTCGTATTCTAAAGGACACGGAAACGTTGGTGACGCGTAGTGCCATTGCTCGCAGTCGTATGCAAGGCGTGGGTGCCATTAGCCAAAAAGATGCATTGGAGTTTGGCTTTACCGGACCCAACCTTCGAGCCTCCGGTGTCGCGTACGATGTACGAAAGGACCATCCATATTCCGGATATGATCAGTGGGAATTCGAGATTCCCATTGGACGGCAAGGTGACGTTTTTGACCGATATTTGGTGCGCATGGAAGAGATGCGACAGAGCTTGCGTATTGTCGGACAAGCCATCGAGAATTTGCCAGAGGGGCCTATCTTTTGGGACGACCCGCGCATAACGCTAGCTCCCAAGCACCGCGTATACACGAATATCGAAGATCTTATGCGGCAATTTAAGCTCATTATGGAGGGGATTAAGCCTCCCGTGGGCGAAGTCTATGGATTTAGCGAAGCGGCCAATGGGGAACTCGGATACTACATCGTGAGCGATGGCGGCGGACGGCCGTATCGCATTAAAGTGCGATCGCCTAGCTTTGCCCATTATCAACTATATCCTCGGATGGTCCGCGGAATGGACGTGAGTGATGTCATCGCCACCATTGGCTCGTTAAATATCGTCGCAGGGGAGTTGGACCGATAATGGCTCTATCGGAAGCGACTGTTAAGGTCATCAAGCAAGCCCAACAAAAGATGCCGATGCCTCGATCGGCGTTGCTCTTTGCTTTGCGCACGGTGCAGGCCGATGAGGGGCAGGTCGGACCCAAGGAAGTGGAGGCCCTCTCCGAATTGTTCGCCATTTCTCCGGTGCAAATTGAAGGAGTGGCCCGATTTTATGATCTTTTGTCGCCGGAGCCGGAGGGACGGCATCCTGTGCGCGTATGCGAAGGAGTCGTGTGTGTCATGCGGGGCGGCGATGCCATCTGGGAATTTCTTGGCACGCAGATGGAGGGCATATTTTCTAAGCATATGGTAGCTCTCTCGCGGGTTGCTTGTCTGGGCCATTGCGATCACGCCCCGGCCGCCCTAGTGGATGACTCCTTAGTCGGCCCGTTAGATCATGATGATGTACGGGGGATCTTAGAAGGCATTGTTGGGAGGAAAGCGGATCATGACTAAGATTTTGAGCGAACAGGCCGAGTATCCCGATCAACAAGAATTGACGGCAGCCAAACGGCGGGGCGCCTATGAAGCCTGGCACCAAGTCCTGGCCCAACGACCAGCCGACGTGATCGGGGAAGTGGCCGATTCCGGGCTTAGAGGACGGGGAGGGGCTGGGTTTCCTACGGGGCGAAAGTGGAGGTTTTTGCAATTCGATGCCGAACGCCCGCCATATTTATTGTGTAATGCCGATGAAAGTGAACCTGGAACATTTAAGGATCACTGGCTCTTGGAACGCGATCCACATAGGGTTATCGAAGGCATCTTAATCGCCGCCTATGCCATTCAAGCTCGTGAGGCATTCTTGTACATTCGCGGAGAATACGCCTCGTTGCTGCCAGGGATAGGGCGTGCCTTGGAAGAAGCAAGGGCAGAAGGGCTTATCGGGCCGAACGTTTTGTCGTCCGACTACTCTCTCGATATTATCGTGGTCGTTGGAGCCGGAGCGTACATCTGTGGAGAAGAAACCGGCCTGATGGAATCTTTGGAGGGTAAGCGTGCGTATCCTCGCGTTCGGCCTCCCTTTCCTGCAGTTCGTGGGTTCAACGGACGTCCGACCGTGGTCAACAACGTGGAAACGCTTGCCAACCTGCCGTGGATTATTCATCACGGGGCGGAAGCGTTTCGAGCAGTCGGCACCAGTGATAGCCCAGGGACCAAACTGGTCAGCTTGTCGGGGTGCATTAGTCGCCCTGGCGTCTACGAGATTCCCATGGGCTACCCGCTTCAGCAATTGCTGGAGCAAGAAGGGGGAGGTCCGTTGCCGGATCGCTCCTTTAAGGCGGTAATTCCTGGAGGGACGTCAGTTCCAGTTTTAACGGCGGAAGAGATTGAAGGAGTTACCATCGATTTCGAGTCGATGCGGCAAGCCGGTACCCTGCTTGGCAGTGGCGGCATGATTGTTTTTGACGACAGCGTATCTATGCCCCCCATGTTGCGAGCGATTAGCCATTTTTATGCCACCGAATCGTGTGGAGAGTGCACGCCGTGTCGAGAAGGGACAGGTTGGATGGCCGCTATTGTTGATCGCCTGTTAGACGGACGGTCTCAGATCGACGATCTCGACCGACTACTGCGGATTGGCAACAACATTGAAGGGCGTACCATCTGCGGACTGGGTGATGCCGCCGTTCAGCCGGTGCGGAGCTTTGTGTCGAAGTTTCGCCAAGAGTTTGAGGCGCTGCTGCACGAGTCGTCAATTTCAAACGCACCTGACTGGCAGACGCATGGTCACGGCCCTCGCACAGCACGCCACGGTTCGGTCGCGGACGAAATCGTTCGATCGGAACCTGTGGCGGGCCGACCAACGTATCGCTGGTAGGCTTCGCTTGAACTCTAAATAAACTGGAAAGGATGGCGACGTTATGCCGATAGTTACGATTGACGGACACCCAATTTCGGTTGAGCCCAATACGCTGATTATTCAAGCCGCTGATCGCGCTGGCATCGAAATTCCAAGATTTTGTTATCATCCTGATCTCCGCCCGGAAGGCAATTGCCGCATGTGTCTCGTTCATATCAAAGGGTTTGCCAATTTATCCCCGGCGTGCACTACTCCCGTGACGGACGATATGGTGGTGAATACGGCGCATCAGCACGATCAAGTCCGCCAAGCGACGAAAGGAGTCTTAGAGTTTCTTTTAATCAATCATCCCTTGGACTGCCCCATCTGTGACCAGGCTGGGGAATGCTCGCTCCAAGATTTTTACTTACACCCTGATTATGGATTGCACCCTAGTGATGTCGATCCCAAAGAGAAAGTCCGCAAACGCAAAGCGCTTGATCTAGGGCCGATCTACTTAGATTCTGAACGATGTGTCATGTGTTCTCGTTGCGTGCGATTTTCGAACGAAGTCAGTGGAACTGGAGAACTACAGTTTATACACCGAGGCAATCACGTGGAAATCGAAGCTTTTGCCGATCGAGCGCTGCACGATCCGTATGCTGGTAACTTAGCGGACGTATGCCCCGTGGGAGCCCTTACCAGTCGGGACTTTCGCTTTAAGCGCCGCGTTTGGTTCCACCATCATGCGAACTCTATTTGCGCAGGATGCAGCACGGGCTGCAACGTCCGCATCGACTATGCTGCGAATGCGATTGATCGCGTCGTGCCCCGACGTAATCCCTCAGTGAACAAGAGTTGGATGTGTGATGAAGGTCGATTGAGTTACCATAACCTCCAAGACTTGCCGCGCTTAGAGAGCCCATTACAGCGAACAGAAACGGGGCTTCAGCCCGTGTCATGGGAAGAGGCCATGCTGTTCGCCCAAGACGGAATGCAAGGATTCTCAGGGAAGGTGTCGGCCGTCGTGGCATCGGCGATGGCGACGAATGAAACACTATGGGTGCTCAAGCAGTGCGCTTACAGTCTGCCCAAGCCAACGGAGATTGACTTTCGTCTCCAAAACATCAATCCAGATATCGGTGCTCGGGAGGATCACCTCTTACGGCGGTTGGATAAGGCGCCGAACTCGCGAGGGGCGATGCTCTTGGACGTCGGCGCCGGGCGGGGTATCGAAGCCATGGCGCGATCGGCTGAAGACGGTAAGGTCGGCGCCGTAGTAATTCTCCATTATCCTCCCCTGGTAGGCATAGATGACAATGCTCGGACTGCGGCTTTTCAGCGACTGATCCGGGGAGCGGCCTTTAGCGTGGTCTTAACCAATACGATCTCGGACTGGTGGAATGGCGCTGATGTGATTTTCCCCGTGGCTTCTTGGTCGGAGGAGGAGGGGACCTTTACGAACTTTGCCGGTATTACCCAACTTACGGAAGCCGCTTTAACCCCTCCAGGGGAGGCCCGCCCCGCCTGGAGGGCGCTGCGCGATTTGTTGCCGGTGGGATCGCTAGGCTCTCGGTTCGCCACAGTGGAGCAAATTTTCGACCGGGGAGTGGCCGCTATCAGCGCGTTTGAGGGCTTGCACTACGCTACCCTGGCAAGCCGTGAAGCCACGGTATATCCACCGGAAGGGAGGAAGTCGTATGGACAAGAAGGATTCGCAGGTCGTTGACGTTTCGGCTCAGGCCATGAACATCGGAACGGGCGTTACTGGCATGGCTGCGGGATTTGCCGTCACTCTGAAAAACATGGTGCGCTCGGTGCCTGGGCGTAATACCGTAACCATTCAATACCCAGAGCAACGAAAACCATACTCGCGGCGATTTCGAGGAGTGCATGCCCTAACCTTGCGCCCTAATGGGCAGTTAAAGTGCACTGCCTGTTTCCTCTGTGCGACGGCGTGTCCTGCGGAATGCATCACCATCGAAGCCTCCAGCGTGACTGACGATGCCATCGAAAAAGTGGCTTCGCGTTACGAAATCGATTTGTCGCGCTGTATTTTTTGTGGGTTTTGCGTGGATGCCTGTCCGGAAGAGGCAATCGTTATGACGCGCGAATACGATTTAGCAACTCACAACCGGGTGGATGAGTTGCAGTATGACATTTCGGCCTTAACGCGCCGAGAGGAGATTCAAGCCTATGGGGCTGGCTATCGTCCCCACATGCAGTATCCGCTGGTGGAAAGCTATTTGCCCACCGAAATCTCTGCGAAGCCACAGGACGACATCGACTGATGGACGTCGCAACCGAGGGCCATGGAAAATGTGGAATGGGCGAGCGCCCGGCCACGGTGGGAAGCTTCGTAAAATGGCCGTGGCGCCCCCCAATTTGCCGGATGAGGAGGATTGCAACGCCGGCGTGCAATGGCGCGGTCGCGGGGTCCATGCTCCTGGCGTTTTGACAGCAACTGGAGGCCGTTTGTGATGATAAGGAGGTTGAGTGGTATGAGGGAACCACAGCCTGGGTCGTTCGGCGCAGCCGCGGAAGAAACTTTTGACGGCTGCACGTATCATCTGTGGCGCTTGGAGGCATTGCAGTCGGTGAATCGAGAGTGGGCGCGTTTGCCATATACCGTTCAAGTATTCTTAGAATCATTGCTGCGGCGAGAAGATGGCAGGACTGTCACCGCCGACGATATTGAGAACTTGGCCCAGTGGCCGGCGGGCAAGTCGCGGCCGCTCGCCTTCTATCCGGCTCGGGTCTTATTGCAGGACTTTACCGGCGTGCCGGTGATTGTGGACTTGACGGCGTTGCGAAGTGTTGTCGCGGAGGCCGGGGGAAATCCGATGGAGGTTACTCCCAAGGTCCCTGTGGATTTAGTCATTGATCACTCGGTACAGGTGGATCGATGGGCCGATCCATCGGCTCTGCAGTTCAATGTGGATCGTGAGTTTGAGCGCAATCACGAACGATATGGCCTTCTAAAATGGGCGGAAAAGCACTTTCCGGGTCTGCGGGTGGTCCCCCCGGGCCGGGGAATCGTACACCAAGTGAACCTTGAGTATTTGACGCCGATTGTCCAAGAGGTGGACGGCGCCCTTTATCCCGATTCGGTTATCGGTACCGATTCCCATACCACCATGGTGAACGGAGCAGGTGTGGTCGCTTGGGGTGTTGGCGGGATTGAAGCGGAGGCGGCCATGCTCGGCCTGCCGTTAGATATCGGATGGCCCCAGATCGTGGCATTCGAGCTGGAGGGTTCTCTCAATCCCGGCGTGACGGCCACGGATCTCGTTTTGACTATCACGGAGAAGTTGCGCCAACACGGCGTCATCGGGAAATTTGTTGAAGTGATAGGACCAGGCGTGCAGCACCTGACCGTGCCCGAGAGGGCGACCGTGAGCAACATGGCGCCGGAATATGGGGCTACGGCCGTCGTGTTCCCCCCGGACTTTCAGACCATTAAGTATCTGAAGCAAACCGGGCGTCCGCCGGAGGATGTCCGTCGGGTTGAATGGTATTTTCGCCGACAACAGATGTGGGTCGATTCGAACGTGACTAGGATTTATTCTGAGACAGTGCGGCTGGATCTTTCGACCATTGTGCCGAGCATTGCTGGGCCGAAGAATCCTCAGGAACGGATTTCGCTAAGCGAGGCGGATGTGGCCGTCCGCGGGACTTTGGCGCAGTATCCCCAAGAACAGACGGCGGCGACCGAGGTCGTCTATGCAGATGGCCAGCGCGAGCCGTTGGATGCTGGCGCCGTCGTTATTGCCGCAATTACCAGTTGCACTAATACGTCTAACCCGTATGTCATGTCTGCGGCGGGGCTTTTGGCTCGGAATGCTGTGGCACGGGGCCTCCGGCCGCCTCGTTACGTCAAGACCAGCATGGCCCCTGGTTCGCGCGTTGTCACCACCTACTTGCAGGAGGCGAACCTGTTGGCTAGCCTTGAAGTCTTAGGCTTTGCAGTTGTCGGTTATGGATGCACCACCTGCATCGGCAACAGCGGGCCGTTGACTGCCGAGGTAAGTCAGGCTGTTCAAACACAAGACCTCCCTGTAGCCGCCGTATTAAGCGGCAATCGGAACTTTGAAGGACGCATCCACGCCCAAACCCGGCTCAATTATCTGATGTCTCCACCGCTGGTGGTCGCCTACGCTCTGGCAGGTACCATGCAGATTAATTTGCTGCGCGATCCGCTCGGACGGGATTCCGAAGGGCAGCCCGTCTATTTGGCGGATCTATGGCCGCCGGCCGCAGAAGTGGCCGATGTCGTCAATCGTCATGTCCAACCCGCTTGGTTTCGTGAGCGCTACGCTAACGCCTTTACAGGAGGCGACAGTTGGCAGGCTGTGGACGTGCCGCAGTCCGATCAATACCGATGGTCGCTCGAATCTAGCTACATTCAACGGCCGTCCTTCGTAAAGGCGGATCGGCCGTTCCCGAAGGCGTCTCGACCGGCTCGGATATTGGGGATTTTTGGTGATGCCATTACGACGGATCACATTTCTCCTGCTGGCGCCATCGCCCTTAATAGTCCGGCAGGGCAATACCTGATGAAGCTTGGGGTGGATCCGAAAGACTTCAACTCGTATGGCTCGCGCCGCGGAAATCATGAGGTGATGGTGCGGGGGACGTTTGCCAACGCCCGCCTTCGCAACCAGATGGTGGAGCGTGAAGGCGGGTATACACGGCACCAACCGGATGGATCGGAAATGACCATTTACGACGCGGCGATGCAATACCGCAATGACGGCGTGCCTCTGATTGTTTTGGCGGGCGACCGCTATGGATCGGGGAGTTCGCGGGACTGGGCCGCCAAAGGAACGCTGCTTTTGGGAGTGCAGGCTGTATTGGCACAATCGTTTGAGCGAATTCATCGCAGCAATCTCATTGGCATGGGAATTTTACCGCTCGAGTTTCTGCCCGGAGAATCATGGACGACATGGGGAATCGGTGGTGATGAAGAACTCGAGTGGGGCAAGCTTCCTGATCCGCCTCAGACCGGGGAAATCCAGCGGTTGTCTGTCACCATCATTGATCGGATGCACGGCCGTACTTTCCATGAGGCGACTGTGCGATTGGATACCGCTGGTGAATGGGCTCTCTATCACCGTGGCGGCATCTTTCCATCCGTGGTGGCGACACTTTTATCCTAGACGAATAAGGAATCGCTGCACCGCAATGTTGTCAGGTTAAGGAGGTTGCGATCAATGGTTCGCCCGCAGTCGAGAACTATTGATCGCGTTTATGACCTCGGATCTCGGCCGCTCAGCGCTTGTCACTGGTAAAAAAGCTGGATTTTCGGGCCATCTTCCGGCTCTTACGCACTTTCTGTTAGTGATAGTCGACGTCGTAACGATGCAGCAACCTAATAGTACGGGTTTGCGATTATTTCTTCGAAAGAATGATGGAAACTCGTCAAACAGTCCAGACACGGTGGATATGTTATGCGTATTTCCCGAAGTTCCAGCAGTAAATAGCAGGGAATACCCATAAGATCTCTGTTTAATCATTTTCTGGCTCTTACGCACTTTTTGTCATTGAGGTTTGACTGGTTTGGATATATGCAGCTGTTAATAGAGTGTTAATGCGTTTGTTCTTTGAATCCAGGAGAAAATTTGCTGCATATCACTAGCCGAGCGAGCCCCTGAGCTTTTACGGCCGTGTGGGCGTGGTTGACCACGCCCAGCTCGTCCTGCCCTCGGGAAGGAACGGCTAGCGCGAGAAGGTTCGATGCCCGCAGCAACCTGGCTAAGCCACCTCGGATGGAAGGCCTTGAGCGCGAT
>JAMCVM010000101.1 GCA_023475835.1 Bacillota bacterium
TGATGGCACAGACGAAAATGGAATACCAGCCCCCCCGACGGTTAATTTTTTGACCGAGACCTCGAACCCCTTGCAAGGCAAGGGGTGGCAATAGTATGCTTCAGAGCTGGTTTAGAGGGCCCTCGCTCCGGCCTTTCAGGACTGATGCACCACGTTTCTAAAGAACTGAGGCAGCCTTCGATGATTCATCGCCCCGTGGCTAAGAGGGAGGCGTCAATCGATGATCAGCGGCCAGTGATGAAGGATGAACCAGGTTGGAGTATCATCAAAGGGTATGACTGGACTTGGCAGGTTCAAGGATCCAAGGGCTCAAGTTAAGCTGAGCCGACCGCAAGACCAACCAGGGATTTGTGGAGATTTAGCGAGATCGATGAACAGAAAGGATTAATGCCGATCATGGAGTTCGAGACAACCTTTTACCAAAAGTTTCCGAAAGATTTTCGGTGGGGGACAGCCACTGCGGCGTATCAAATCGAAGGGGCAGTGAGCGAAGATGGACGAGGTCCGTCGATATGGGATACTTTCAGCCATACCCCAGGGAAAACGCTTCATGCAGAGAACGGCGATGTCGCTTGCGACCACTACCACCGATTCGATCAGGACTTTGATTTGCTGCTATCCCTTGGGATCACCGACTATCGTTTATCTACGGCCTGGTCTCGAATTTACCCCCAAGGTCACGGCCGGAGCAATCCCCAGGGGGTAGCGTTTTATGACCGCCTGATAGACGCATTGCTGGAGCGCGGCATTACTCCGGCAGTGACCCTGTATCATTGGGATTTGCCGGAGGCGTTGGAAGCGAGCGGTGGATGGAGAAGCCGAGATACGGCTTTTTATTTTCGCGATTATGCGGCGTTTATGTTTCAGAAGTATGGAGATCGGGTCAAGCTGTGGATTACGCATAATGAGCCATGGTGCACGACATTTTTAGGTCATCTGATGGGAGAGCATGCGCCAGGCTTACGGGACGCCAAAATGGCGCGGGCGGCAGGGCATCACGTGCTCTTGTCGCATGGCTTGGCGGTGGATGCATTTCGGGGACTGTCTAATGTCGGTGAAATAGGAATTACCTTGAATTTGAACACGGTGTATGCGAACTCCGATAGCGATGCCGACCAAGGGGCTCAGGATTGGGCGGACACAATGAGCAATCGCATTTTTTTGGATCCCTTGTTCAAGGGTCAGTATGCGGCCCTCACGGATGCTATCGTAGCGCCAGCAGATCCCGATCTCATTCGCTCCGATGACATGGCGGTAATTTCTCGACCGATCGACTTTCTAGGCGTGAACTATTATTCCTATTCGGTGGTGGCAGGCGACCCTGCCGCGATAACCACTGCCGGCGTTCGAGACGTGACTCCGCATGATGAAGTGACCGATATGAATTGGCCGGTCAAGGCCGCTGGACTCAGCGACTTATTGCAACGGATCGCCCGAGACTATACGTCGATTCCGTTGATGGTGACGGAAAATGGCGCAGCCTATGCCGACCGAAAGATTGAAGACCGGGTGGCCGATGCGGATCGCGTGAGCTATCTCCGTCGCCATATTGAGGCGTTGGCCGTGGCCTTGGACGCGGGAGTGGATCTTCGAGGATATTATCTGTGGTCATTCATGGATAATTTTGAATGGGCATTCGGCTATTCTAAGCGGTTTGGGATTGTCTATCTGGATTATGAGACGCAAAGACGGATCCCTAAAGACAGCGCTTATTGGTATCGCAACCTGATTCGCGAATTTCACCAGGTCCAATCGTAAACGCTGAGGGTTCCCGGTGGCATCGACGGAAGGATCCGCGCGCCTCGCTAAAGCGGGTCCTTCGCCGAGTTAAAAGGGGGTCTCAGCCTTACGAGGTAAGCGGCAACATACGGGGAAGGCGCAGGCCAGCAGCAGAAATTAGGCTTCGGAGCCTATTCATTGGGAGCGAAGGCAGTGCGATCGTGACGCCAAAAGGATGTTGATGACGAGAATATGGCGGGGCCGATGGGCCTGAGAGACGTGCTAACCAACGAGAACACATAGCAACGAGGCCCAATAGCAGGATCCAAACGTCCTATTCACGATAAAGACGAAGATGGATATAATGTATTGGGAATGGGACGGTGCATAATCTTCCGTTTCGTGATTAACTAGTGAGGAAAAGGAGTGTGGATGATGAGTCAATCTGAAGATCCGTGGGGCTTTGAAACCGTCGCTCTGCATGGTGCATTTGATTTTGATCCAACCACCCATGCAGTGGCGGTCCCCATTTATCAAACCAGTTCATATCAATTTGATAGTACTGAGCATGCTGCCAATCTATTTGCGCTAAAGGAACCGGGGAACATCTACACGCGTATCATGAATCCTACTCAAGATGTGTTAGAGCAGCGTGTTGCCGCCTTAGAAGGCGGCGTGGGGGCATTGGCTTTGTCTTCGGGTCAAGCGGCCATCACTTTGAGTCTGCTCAACATTGCGGGAGCGGGGGACCATGTTGTCAGTTCCGCCCATTTATATGGAGGGACGTACAATCTCTTCAACTCCACCTTGCGGCGATTGGGAATCTCCGTGGATTTCGTCGACCCTTCAGATTTTGAAGCCATCTCGCAGGCGATATTGCCCAACACTAAAGCGCTGTTCGTAGAAACCATCGGCAACCCTCGCATCGACGTTGCCGACTTGGAAAAACTGGCAGAAATCGCACATCGCCACGGTGTGCCGCTGGTGGTCGACAACACATTTGCGAGCCCGTATTTGTGCCGACCTTTTGATTTTGGCGCGGACATCATTGTACATTCGGCTACCAAGTTCATTGGCGGCCACGGCACCTCCATTGGCGGCATCCTGGTCGACAGCGGCCGATTTTCTTGGGACAACGGTCGGTTTCCCGGCTTGGTGGATCCGGATCCAACGTACCACGGCATTTCCTATGCTAAAGATGTCGGGCAAGCCGCGTATATCGTGAAGGCCCGGGTGCAGTTGTTGCGCGACCTAGGTCCCGCGGTGAGTCCCACCAATGCTTTTTACTTTATTCAAGGACTTGAGACCTTGGCGCTGCGTATGGAGCGGCACTCTGCCAATGCCCTAGCAATTGCTTCGTTTCTGTCCGATCATGGACAAGTCGAGTGGGTGCAATACCCAGGGCTGGCGGATAGCCCCTATCATACTTTGGCCAAGAAATATCTGCCGCGTGGCCAAGGCGCGATTATGACGTTTGGCATTCGCGGAGGAGTTGAGGAAGGCCGCCGATTCATTGATCGGCTGCGCTTGTTTAAAAACCTGGCTAACGTGGGCGATGCCAAGAGTCTAGTGATTCATCCGGCCTCCACGACTCATCAGCAATTAAACGAAGAAGAACAACGTTTGAGCGGAGTGTTGCCCAATTTAATTCGGCTTTCGGTCGGCATCGAGACCGTCGCGGACCTTATTGCCGATCTCGATCAAGCCTTAAAAGGGTAGTTGACCGCAGCGCTCTCCGAGATCTCTCCCAGGGGTTTGTCATAGACCCCTGGGATTTTTTGCGTTGAGCTTGCACACAGTTGGCGATTCATGCCACACTAAAAGACAAGTGATAGGATGGTTATCTTGGTCGGTAGAGAGCAAATGACTTTTGACAGAAAGGCAGGGCTTATGGCAGAAACGTATCCCCCGGTAAAATGGTTTGGTTTGGCGCTTCAGGCGCTGGTGGTTTTGGCTAACCAGCAATGTGTCGCTGCCAGTACCAAGATTGCCGGGGATATTGACGTCTCGAATGAAGCCACCATGCGCCGAGTTCTTGGCTATTTGGTTCGTGCCGATTTGGTGGTTGCTCGAGAAGGGCGGGATGGGGGGTATCGCTTGCGGTTGGCTCCCAACCAAATTACGCTCAAAGCGGTGTACGATGCCATGGCGTTTGTCGATCCGATGACCCAGGGCTGGATCGATTC
>JAMCVM010000042.1 GCA_023475835.1 Bacillota bacterium
TCAGCCGGAGTGACCTCAGACTTCGAACCCTTGGATGCCATGACCCTTTTCCCCTCCGCTTCGCAACTTGGGGGCAGGATATCACAAACTTTTGATTTGGTCCAGGGGGATGCCTTACTTTTTTCAATGGATTTGGCTGCCGTTCTACTTTAATTCGGACGAACCAATTGGTATACCTAAATAGTTACCGAACAACACCACACCGACCGGAAGTCTTCATGCGCTACCAAAGTAACCTATCAGTCGGCACCAATATCAGTCGATGCGCCAGAACCCCACCCCGGTTAATGCGATAACGGACGTATTTTGGCGCATCACGTGATTCGTAGACGACTGGGGAGTTTCGAAGTGTCCTCCCTAGTCGTCTGCGACAAGGTGTAAATCCTACCAGACGATCTTGGAACGATACACTCCCCCCTCGACGGTCACTTCCGTCAGAGTCCCGATTTTGCTTTGCTGCAAATCCACGCTAGGTGCAAACCGTTCCCCAACACCCACTCGTAGTTCCTATCCCCCCGGGTTCCGCGCATCGCCAGAGAGAGCGGCACCTCGACGGTAGCGGTGGGTAACGCCTGGTTGGCCATAGCAAACTGCCCCCAATCGACACTCATCTCCGCCCCAGACGTGTAGCAACCACCGAGTTCATGGTCTCCAGTCCTAAGACCCCGACGTTACAATGCCCACGGCACGAACGTACCCACAGAAAAATTTCAAGCGACGGGTGGACGTTCGAGACGTCGGTGGCGATCCAGGTTTCCGCTGTTCCAAGCTTGACCGTGATTTGGCGAGCATGCGTCAAAAGTATATGAAAATGCCGAAGGCGGACCTGGTGGAACGGATCATCTAGGTGGAATAGTGAATCGCCGCCAACCATCAACAATGAGTGACTTTGCACTTTGAGAGGGTTCAGCAGTGATAGGGACGAGATGGGTTTGCGTTCTCCAAGAGGGATTGGTATCCGCCGCATCATGAAGAATAATTCGTGATACAATCAAATAGTAATGGGGAATGATGCTGGGGTCGTATTTTCGGGGGAAGCTTATATTGCGGCTGGTTATAGTTTTCGCTTTTTGGGAGAACGTCATCGTGTTGGAAAGTTATGGTGCGTCAAGGTATTGAGGCACCCACAGCCTTGGCATTCAACCGGTAAATTCGAGTGGCATGGAGTATCTGTGAAATTGCAGCGTGAGTTTCATTTGATTCAGGCGATTAATGACTGGCCATTCGGATTCAACTCCCATGTCTATCGTGTGATTAGGAATCCGGTCGTTGGTCTCTACGGTGCTGGCTGAAATCCGGCTGCTGGCGCGTCTCAGAGTATGCGGTTGGCGTTTGGTATGGAAACTGGTGGGGCTAAACGGAGCCCATGGGCTCACAGCATCGCTGGATCCTGGCTGGGGTGACGACGCAGTGACACCTGAGCGGCGTTGGACCGTCAATGAAAGATAGAGGGTATCGAGTAGGCAAGCCGGTCAACAGAGGATGAATGGTCGGTGCGAACATTTTTTGTGGAAGGAGATTAAGGGAGCGCGTTGAGGAAGGCAGGAGACTATGTGGGAACCATATTTAGACCAGACCGCACGATCGATTTCGAACAAATATCGCGCCCGAAGACTTAAAGCCAAGGCTCGAGGCGAGTTGTTGAAAGAATATGCGAATGCCATCGATGAGGGGTTTTCTCCGGATTCTTCTGCGCGGGAGGCCATGTGCCGACTAGGCAGTCCACGTAGCTTGTCTTTTCGCCTTAGAGCACCAGAACAGCGGCAGCACGGGTGGCTATGGATGGTGTCTGCTTTTGAATCGGTTGTCGGATTGGCTACGATGACGGTTAGCATGCACTCGCAATACTTGGTGGGGATTGACTTCGGTCGAAGTATCTCGTTGTGGGGGGCTGGGGCCACCTTGTGGAATTCGCGGCAGCCAGACCCCATCCGGAGGATATTGTTGGCGTTTCGCAAAGGTAGAGGTGCGCGTTTTCGGTTGTTGGGCGGAGCCATCGCACGAGTCACTGCGGTCGGGGCATTCAGCGGGCTTTTCGGCGGTTTGCTGATGATCGTCCCCTGGAATCTGATCAATGCGAATATGATGATCCCAGTGGTTTGGTCGGAGGGGCTTATGATAGCGGTGGCGATCGTTGCTACGTTGGGACCGTGGATTATGCGCGGGAGATTGCGCGACCAATTTTTAGCGACCGTGGCCTTGCAAGTGTACGCGGGCCTCGCTGCAGCATTGACCTACGCCGGCTTATTGTGGTGTTATCCAAGCTTGGTTCCGCCGCCGTTTTTTAATTGGACGGTGCTGCTAACCGGGGTCGTGGGATTTTCTGGGTACTTTGCCTGTATTCGCCTCTACCGGTTTTGGATGACGCTGGCACGCCCTAAGGGGTCTTCAGGCGAATCGGAGGAATGGGACCAAGCGATGTAGGTGCCTGGCGCGAAGAGGCGGACGGATGCTTGACCTATTTTCTCACCGCGTCGGTTCACGGCGTTAAGTTTATGCTCCTTTTAGCATTTTCTTGAAAGGTCTGTCGGTGCTGAAGACACTGAACCTAATTATGCTCGGGGCGGATCCGAGGTTTCGTTTTTCGAGAATGGTGGGGTACCGACACGTTTTGTTTCCTAAAAGGGAGAGGTTGAAAAAACTTCGGCCCCAAAGCGCCCAGTATAATCTCAGCACCGTATAGCCCCGCTTGGGCGTCATTGGGTCAACAAATTCGATAAAGACTCTTCGGCTTTCCGGCCAAGAGTTTGGGCTGTTGCCATAATTCATATCCCAGGTCAACCCTTACCGATTTTGCGTTTTTGAAAGCGAGCCACAGAACGTCTCATAGAACGTCTCACAGAACGTCTCATAGATTTTCTCGCGATCTCAAGGTCGGGGTGGTCGCGGTCATGTCCATGCTCTTACATTTGGCCAGACGGCCCACTGCAATGAAATGGGATGCGTTTCGGGCGCGGTTGTGGTCACTTTAAGCCCCAGTCCCCACGAATACGAAACCGACTTTTGGGCAAGCCCGGCAATAATTCGTCTCGAAGCGTTTTTTGCACGGAATCCGCCGTTGGTGAATGGCTATCATGACGACGAGAAATCTCGCGCGTTTCGAGGCTTTTGCAGCCTCGCGATCGATGGTCCGTCTAAACCACTGACCGATTCGGGCGAGTTTCGGGTTGAATATGGGGGTGCTACCGGTCAGGGCACCGTTGCCATGGCCAAAGTCCCCGCCGTCCCACTCGACGATGTCTTGAACGGCATCGTCGTCGAGGCCGTGATCGCTTCCTTTCATACTGGGGAGCGTGAGTGGGCTCGCCAACGTGGGGAGGCCTTTCTGCAACTGGCGTCGCGCCTGATGCCGTCCAGCATTTGGGTTGATCGCGGCTGCCCTGGGACTTCGCCGAGGACTTTCCCGCTCCAGGGCGTGTCCTCGGACTAGCGTCAAGGGCGTGCCGTCGCTGCCGCTGCGTTTCAATTCGATGGCCGATCCGCCCAGTGGTGTGCGTGCTTTCAAACCTTTAGTCCTTGATATCCCCGATGGCATCCGCACTGTCTACCCTTTGGGTACCTCAAGTTTTTAGTGCGAAGTCGGGCCACGTAGGCAAACTATATACCCGGTCGTAAAGATCTTAAATCGGGCCAACCCTAGCACTGGTAACTTTTAGTGGACAAAATTCCTCCCATGGAGTATCTTTGCAGTATCTCTTGGATACTAGGAGGAATGTTCCATGGTAGTCCATCCCAGTCAGGTCCTGTCCACTCAGACACAGCAAAGTTCCACCCCCGCTTCCCTGACGAATGAACAAATGCTAGCCATCGTGTGGGAAACGATGAAACACCTTACCGATCGGCGGCGGTTTGAACGGTATCTGGCGGTGGCGTTGATGCTACAACGAGTCCACTATGCCG
>JAMCVM010000141.1 GCA_023475835.1 Bacillota bacterium
GCTGGTACTCCGTGCAATGCACGACGGATTTCCCCGAGTCGTTTCCCCTTAGCCGGTCACGCAGTCCGGTAGCTGGCTTGCTCCGGCGGGGAACATCCCCGCCACCATATTATACACCTTATGATGCGATGTACATAGATATCATGCGATTTGTTTTAGCAGTTATTTACCCCTGGCGATAAGTCGCTTGGACTACTCGGCTTCCGTCGACGTGCGGTTTGATCGGTGGGCTGGGCGCGATTATGCCGCCCAGCCCAGCCGTTGTCGGGGATGCTGGCTAACCGCACGGGCGGTCGTTCACACCCCGACTTTCGCGCTCTAGACCCGCCACAAGATGCGTTAAAACCGAGCTCCTTGGCCGGTTAATCTTGACTGGCACCCCGCCTGGGTCGTTTTTGGGCCCCCTAATCCGGGGACGCCACCCGCATTAATAGAGATTCAGTGCCTCCTTTAATCGGTGCAGATCATAGCCGACCGAGACCACGCCGTTGATCAAGATGACAGGAATTCCCCTTTGATTTCCGCGGATATGGCGCATCTTTGCGATGGTCTCCTCGTTATCCAACGTGTGATCACGGTAGCCAAAACCGTACCCGGTAAGCAAAGCTTTCGTTCCGTTGCATACACTGCAAGGCGGGACCGTATACAAATCGATGGCAGGCAGCCATAAACGCGCGCCGAGTCCAATGTGCAATGGATTGTTGGGCAAAGGAATATCGATCTGATAGCACACGAAATACGCCTCAGCGCTAACCCCACCCAGCCATTCGGTGCGCAAGCGCTCGGTATCGCCTATAGGACTGTCAATATCAAACACGGCGATATCGTCATATGCTTGATGGTCATAAATGCTCACCAGGTCGGTCGTCAAAGGCACCATGGCTTTGGGCATGCGTACTCGATATGAAAAGGTCATGGCCTGCTCTTCCGCCAGTCCCCTTAACGTCTCAGCCATCGCGTCGTCCTTGGCGACCACCACCAACCCCCGATCCTCGGGCATCAACTGATGGATTACTCCCGGGGCTAGGCTGGTTTCCATTTCGGCCAACCAACGGTTGGATTGCAACAGCCCGTTCACTAACGTCTCGGTACCCGAAAACGTGTCGGGATGCACGGCTTGTCCTCGCGGCTTGTCCGCGACGACTAAACTGGGCCCCTCGTACCACAGATCCAGGTCCATCGAACTAATGGAAAGTTTTGCCACCTTTTCCACGCTTTCTCCTTCTTTCTTCATCTGTCTTCATCTGTCTTCATCTTGTTAAGTCCCACTGGCAAAGGGAGTGCGCCTTGCTGTCAACCCTTGATCCCGCCGCCAATCGGCTCTTGCCAACCGCCATCTAAAATCGGCCTGGCTGTCGTTGCCGCCGTGGTTAGAGTTTTGGCACTAGAGTTCTCGCCGCAATTTGCACAGGATCCCAGACATCAGAAAACGGCGGTGCGTAGGCAAGGTCCAAATCCACTACCTGAGTGACCGTCATGCGCGCACTTAGCGCCGTCGCGATCGTATCGATCCGCTTCCCACTGCCGCTGCCACCGACAATTTGCCCTCCCAGAACCCGACCGCTGCCCACTTCGGCCACTAACTTCACGGTAATGGGCGAAACGTCTGAAAAATATCCAAGTTTCGTTTCCGCCTGGATCCGGGTTTCTTTGGCGTCAATTCCCGCCTCTTTCGCCTCCGTAAGCGTAATTCCAGTCCGTGCCACCTCGGTGGCGCCCACTCGCGTGATGGCAGTGCCCAGCACTCCGGGGAATGGAGTCGCAGATCCACTGAGATTCAATCCAGCGATGCGGCCTTGTTTATTGGCGACGGTCGCCAGAGCAATGTAGGTGGGTTGACCGGTGACTAAATGATGACTTTCGGTCACATCGCCCACCGCCCAGACATGCGCCACCTCGGTTCTGAGGTAGGGATCGACCTTGATCGCTTGTTTGATGCCTAAAGGAAGGCCCGCTCGCTGAGCTAGGGCACTTTGTGGGCGCACGCCCAACCCTAAGATCACCAGATCCGCTGCCACGTTGCGCCTTCGAGTTTGTACTGCACGCACCCACCCATCGGCGACGTCAAAGCCCATCACCTCTTCTTCAAGAAACACGTCCACTCCCAAGCCCACCAGCGCTTCAACAATAAGCTCACCCATATCCGGGTCCATGGTGGGCATCACTGCTGCCTTTTGCTCGAGCAACATCGTCTTGATTCCCCAATGGCGAAGATTTTCCGCCATCTCCAAACCAATGTAGCCGCCTCCCACCACCACCGCCGTCAGCGGGTGCCGATGCTCAATATCGCGACGAATGCTCACGCCATCTTCAAGGCTCTTCACGGAATAAACGCCGCGCGCGGAGACCCCGGGCCACGAAGGAACGATAGGCACCGCCCCGGTGGCAAGAACCAACTCATCATAACTTTCCCAGGCTGTAGAGCCATCGCTCCGCACTTGGAGGCGTTGATTGTGGAGGTCTAGGTCCACTACCTCGTGCTCCGTATGCACGCTAATTCCTAATTGACGGTGAAATTCTTCGGGAGTCCGTGCAATCAATTGATCGGTTTGATTGACCACCTTCCCCACGTAGTAGGGAATACTGCAAGCCGAATAGGACACTACCGGACCTTTCTCGTAAGCCGTAATCACGAGCGATGGATCCCGCCGTTTAGCCTGCGCGGCAGCGCTCATTCCGGCACCGTCGCCTCCGACGATTACGATGCGCTTGGACATAAAGGTCCTCCTCTGACAAATAAATTTTGCACCCGGTCGGTCACAAATAGCGATCACGAATAGCCAGTCCTACCCATCCGATGCCCCGATTCACCCGAAAGTGACCGCCGGCATCTGAAATGGTTGACCACTGCCTAACGGCGAAGCTACCCGACTATATGGCTGAATGCTTGCGCACTCCCGCCGTCGTCTGCCCTCGTACGCTCTAACGAATTATGACCCAGTAAGACGCACTTCCTGACGGTGCCCGCAGCCGAATCGGCGAAGACTCTGGGCGTGAGGCCCGTTTCCTAAACGCCAAACCTTTGATTTCTGTGCCGTAGTATGTTCATGGAACAGATCCGATACTATATAATATATAGCATTGTAATGGATTCGTCAACCTACGTTTCGCACCCTCGGAAATATTAGCAAATGCAATTAGGGTTTTTGGGGCAAGGCCATATCTGACCATTCGGCCTCCGATAAGATCCGGATACTTTCAGAGGACATTTTTGAGGAAATAACTCCAGACGGCGTTTCTCCAAAATTCGGTCGGCCTACAATGCGGTCCGTAGAGACGCGAGGGAATCGGTGAACGAAGGCAATTGTTTGTTCTGATACCCAGGCTGTTTCACCCCCTTCGAATGAGCCCCCTGAGTGAGCAAATACCACGGCCACACGAGTCCATACGTCAAAAAGGGCAACAGCACCGTACGTTCTGGCTCAAACTGGGCCCGACTCTGCAGGGGTTCGCCGCGCAATGATTGCTTAACCGCCTGAAAGGTTTCCTCAACGGTCCAGCGGCCACCGTAGCGTTCCAAGACGGCCGTGGCCATCAAATCCGTGGTAAATGAAGAAGTCATTCAGGTGACGTCCTGCGGGATCGCGGACGAGGACTAGCAGCACCAGTTGCTCGGGACAGGTTTCATGACATCACAAGACGCGTTGGACCGAGAGCAGTCGCTGCTGCTGCTTGCCCCGAATGATGACTGGCGCAGACTGCCAGGCCACCTTCGGCAAGGTGGCGGCCCACTGCTGGGGCGTGGGGAGACGGTCACCCTTCTTTCGAGACCGACCGCGTTGCCCGGACTTTCGAGCTTAACGTTACCCACAAGTCTTTGGCAAGATAGGTTGTGCAGTAATTGGTATCATTCCACCGAATAGAGGTTTCCCATTCGATAAGTAATCGTAGTCCA
>JAMCVM010000144.1 GCA_023475835.1 Bacillota bacterium
CGAGGCCGAAGCCCAGACCTTGTGGGACCCCCAGCAAGCGGAGCATCCCGAGGACGATAAGTACGCACGGTATAAAATCAACACGAGGGTTGCAGTGGGACAGGGGAAGGATGCGTGGGTCACGATCGTGCTCGCCGAGAAGGCCGACGTTCGCAATCAGGCGTTTTGGGACTTGATTCCTGAGATTGGAAACACGTGACGCCGATTCGGCCGAATCGGCAGTTTCCGCGACGGCCCGCACCGCGGGCCAACCGTGATTCCCATAAACGTCGCCGTTCCCTTTAGAGCGATCCCCGAAAGGGAACAGCCCCCAATCCCTATACGACACAATCTTCGGACGAATAATGCATTTCGTCGGCGGAATCCCCCATGCCCTCTTGATGCTCGGCCAGCCCCGTTCGTTCTCGAATCCTCCGCAGGAATTGACCCACGCCACGCCTTTCGATCGCGTCGGGGTCAAAGCCGCCCGTAGGTCATCCCGAAAAGGCTAACACTTTTCTCAAAACGCTGCACTAGCACCTCTATTCAGTGTATTCAGATATCACTAAGTTGACACCATTGGTCCGGATGGGGGTAGTGGTCGGTGCCAATCACCCATCCCCAGTCCTCACGGGGAGCAAGCTTGGTGGCTTCGGCACTGCGAGGGCCGAGGATAAACACTAAAATCCAGGCCAACAAAATCGTCCACGGGGCAAATTTGTGGTCCTCGGTCCAGGGGTGAGTCGCCGTCCACTCCCCTAAGCCTAATTGGGTGAAATAGGGGGCCAACACTAAAAATCCGGCCGCCACAACGGACTGGTCTGAGGGGAGCGCCGGGAGGTCCGGAACTGCCAGGGCCGTCGATTCTCCCTCGGCGGTGGGTTCTTGGACTGCCGGCACTTCCGGCAAGGCGCTGGCCTCGGGCCCTCGATCGGCTTCGAGGGCGACTTCGGGCGTCGACTCCGTCTCCGCACTCGGGGCGACCACCGCGGTGACCGCCGTGAACTCTTTCTGGGCGAGGGCCTGGCGAGGCCGTCCTGGAGACGGTTCCGCGGCTGGCTGGTGCCGGCGATACCAGCAGAGGGTATGCGGGGACACCTTGACCCCAAATTGCTGCGCAATTTGGTCGGCAATCTCCTGCTATGTCTCCTACATTTTTTATCCTAAAGAATGGAGAATTCTGGAAAATCCGGGTAAAGTCCTGACTAATCCTGTTTTTATTGAGAATTAACGAAAGTACTTATCCACACTATCCACATCCTTGGCCGATTTTGATCGACGGAATCTATTCGCAAAATGTAATATTTTATCGTATTTTTGGCGTCAAAAAGCATACCGACCGGGGAAGTCTGAGCATAGAACAACACGATGACCAAGCCCTCGCAGACAAACTGGGCATCAACGTGCAACAGTACCGTCAGGCCGTAGCCGTTTATCACGCGTTGTACCCCGAAACGTCGTTGGACGGTGTCGTGGGTGACGACGAAACCTCTGAGATCGGCGACTTTGTCACGACCACGTCGGCCGTAAACGTAGGCGCACTTAGGGGGGATCCAGAAACCGAATTCGCAATCCGTGAGCGGCGCGTGATCATTAGCCAGATGCTCGACCAGCTTAAACCACGAGAGCGAGAGGTACTGATTCAACGATTTAGCGAACCTCCGCGGACGTTACAGGAAGTCGGGACCGGCATGAGGCTCACCCGAGAACGTGTCCGCCAAATCGAAAAGAAGGGTTTGAAACGAAGCCAAGCCGTGCTCCAACGTCTGAACGACCCCAACAATCCTCAGCGGTACTCAGACTGGCACATCGAATTAGAATCGTGAGCGCACGGCGCGGTCAGGCTTTACTAGCGCCAAGCTTTAATTGGCTAACTCTATTCCGCGTTGTGAATTTAAACCACTTGGTAACTGTTTAGATACTTTGGCGCATGCCAAGAAGGCATCCAAGATTGGATGCCGGAACATGCGACGTGTGACTTGCTTACGAGGTTAGCTAGGTTGCCATGGATGTCCTGCCATGGCAGCCCGCAAAACGGCCAATAAATTCTTCTCTCTAATCTAAGCTTGGGCTGCTTCTCGGCTGGTATTTAAGATGTCACCCTCCTGCCTGTTAATGCATTAGCGAATGATTCAGGAGCCAAACTTTTTAGGGAACATTCGCCTCCGTGTGTGCCGTAAGACTCTCCAACGTAGTCAGTTAATCCTGCCATGTTTTGCATAGTACATCGGATGATTCCAAAGACCCAATCCACCAGATTTGCACAAAATATCTCGAATCACGGGTGATAAGGCAGGAGATCAGCCAACCCTGATTGCCCATGACGTTTAGGCAAGCGCAGACGACTTATCGGCCAGCCACGGTGCATCGTCGAGTGGTCTCTTCGGATGGATTCCGGGTGGTGTGCGCTCACGAATCTAGGTGCAGATGCCCCTCATAAATCTGATCATAGACGACGTGCGCATAGTGTTCGGCGACCGTCCAATCGCGGTAGAGCTGATGTTGCAGACTGGCGGCCTCGGTGCTTACGTCCGAGGGCGTGGATCCCGTTGATTGGACCCCATAGGTCTGCACAAGTCGTCGGGTGGCTTGCTTAAGTTGGGTCAGCTTCTCGGCGACCCACGGACCAAAATCCCAACCCGGATGGTCGGCATGCTCGGCCACGGGAGTTCCTCGCATCGCTGCAGGCACACCGAGAATTTCTTCGATGGAAGCATCAGGATGGATCCATTGGAATGCCGTGTCGACCTGTTCATAAAGTCCCAGCAAGTTTTGGGCGACGAACAACGCTTCCTCGGGAGTCCAGACGGCTTGCCACAACACGCCGTCGATGCGGTGCAAGCGATCTAAGATCCGCCCTAACGTAACCAGTAACTCATGACTCGAATCGGTAGCCATTCCGCTCTCCTTGGTGTTGATGATAGACTCAAACCTCACTGTGATGGACCCGATTCGCCACAGGTTCCTCAAAGGCCTGCTTCATTGCACGGCTACCCAATTCTTAGGAACGGCGGGCTTACCCTGGGTTATGCCAACAGGAGGGGCGGACAACCCAAACCGGGTCAATGCCCCATCTTATCAACGAGACCCTTTAACTGGCGCCGTTGTGCTCCTGTTCCGATCGTTCCGGGAGACCTGCCCCGAACATTTTGGGGTCGGCCTCTATCGTGCTGACCCACACTTGACGCAGGTCTTCCTGGACTTGATAGCAAATGGTCCAACCACCCACCGTTAACATACGACGCTTCGCATCGCGAATGGGATCGGTGCTCAGGCGTTCCATGGGGGCCACCAGAATCCGCTGCGTCGAGACATCCAGCCGATCCAGATAATCGGCCGCCCCCTGGGCAAGCACCACCTCAAACATCGGGATGAGCCTGACGCCAGTCGCGCAGAAGGACCGCCTCCCCTTGCGCGATCTGCTGTTCGCCCAACCTGCGACGTCGGGTCCCTGCGGCCGTGATCATGTTCGGATGGGCCCATAGGTTCAGATAGTGCAGAATCCACTCGGCCTCGATCGGGTCGACAGTAGCTATCTTCTCCATCAGCTCTTCTCGGGCATCCAACGAGTATGTCCCTCCTTTCGAGGCGAATGGTAGAACCCGGGAGCCAACCTCCCTGGGAGGAAGCTCGCCATGACCAGGGCCTGTGGTACATCATCCTTCTTCTCACAATATACCACGTTAATACATCCTATCGATTGTCTTCTATCTCCCAAAGGTGACAAACGGTTGGCAAAGCTTCGTTCATGGATTCCATGGGGTGATGGTCCCCTCTCTTGGATGGCTAAACGTTACCCACATCTTTTTGGGACGCGCAGATTACAAGAATCTGATATTTCTTGCTTAGACTTTGCGTTTCGCAGAGAAAAATTATTTTGGAAGATTT
>JAMCVM010000088.1 GCA_023475835.1 Bacillota bacterium
GGCGACGATCCATTGGTCCTGCTTTTGCTTCAAATAAGCGCCCACAACGTTCGCGTCTTCGGATGCCATCATAAAATGTTCCCCTCCTTACGCGGCCCCATCCACGGCTTGCGTTAAGCATACTCCACCTCAGTACGAAGGAATAGTGCACTTCCCAGCAATGGCCCGACCGCGATAGGTAGTCGTGGGGGTCAGCCCAGAAGAAGCTCAGCACCGTGGAGCGAAGCCGAAGATCGCCAAGCCCTCAACTATTCTCTCGCTCCCGCCATTGACCCCCAAGAAGCTACGGTGGTTTCGAATCGTATCGCGGATCGGGTTCGTCCTGCTTCGATTCAGCACTCCGTTAAGAGAAGATGCGATCCACCCACCGACGAGCGGGAAGCACCGAGTCCTTAGCACTTACCCTCAACCCGTCGTTGTGATCCATGACGCAGATCCTCCATCACGGAGCCGTGCGCTTGAGTTTCCAATCCTTGAGGCACGCCAGTCCTTGCAGTACGGAGCGTCTGTTCCAACCTGGGTAGGAATTGCCAAAGAGGGCCGCTTGGGCTAAAAACCGGGAAAATCCAACCTCAGATTGCCCATCGCCTGTATTCTCGTTATTGCAAATGGTCGGCGATGTAATCCGCCTTACGTCTGTTGATACCCGAAACCACCCCGTGGAGAACCCACCGGTAGCGTCCAGTAATCATGCAACTTAATTTTTCGGGAGCCCTAAGTCGGGGGTCATCCTTTCTAGCCTAATTCCGAGATTGCACTGGTGGTCGGGGAACTCCCGCCAGACGAATCATCGTCCTCGGTGGCTGCGGAGGCTCCCAGCGCACGGCGGGTTTCTACCTGAAAGAAACGCCGCCTCCGACACCTGTTACTTGTCCGGTCCGGGACTGGAGGACTCCTTGGAACCCATCGCTAGGAGGCGACGTTGAATAGCTAGTAAGCGGGTTTCGAGGTCCGCCATGGTTCCGTCGCTCTCGCTCAAGGCCTCCTGAATGGCGGTGCGAAGGGCCTCGGCGTTGGTGACGGGGACGGTGTCCGAGACGTTGACGGCCTTCGAAGGGTGCTTGGATGGATGCATACCCATTCTCCTCTCTCTACCATGCTGAATCCCTGACGCATTCCATATTTTTCGCCACGGCAAACCTTGTTTCCGACTTCCCCTTCCCCGAAACCCTAGACTTCCTTGAGACGATCAGTACTAAGCCCAAAATCCTCAATCGTTTCATCGCGAGTGCCGCTTCATGTTGCGCACGGGTCTTCCCTAACCCTTCCCTTTAGAAGAGCCACACCCGATGGATATCCTCGAAGGATTAGACGCGAACCTCTTGGCGCTCGAGGTTTTGCTGGACGGCCACCGCCCCTCGCGTTTGCCTGAGGCGCGAGATGGTTTCGCGGCTGACCGAAATGCCGATCGATCGAAGAGAACGGGCCAAGGCGTTCGCACTTGCATCCAGACGTTGCTGGACGATAAAATCTTTCAAGCGATGGGTAAGGCGGGCATCCGGATCCGCGATCTCGGCAAATGGCTCGGTAAAGGTATCGACGGAGCACTCGGAATTCTCGCAGACATACCGATTCGCTTTCACGGCATGATAGAAGGTGACGCCTGAGGCGGGCAGGTCTTGCAGACGGCGCACCAGGTAGGTCTTCTTACGGCGGTGAGTGATCGTGTGGCAAGCCACACAGACCGCTTGCTCGCTGGTGGAGACCCAATGGTACACCACAACTTTTTTCTGGTCGAAGCGTTGGATGTCGATCAGGCGCCAGGTGCTGGGAACCGGGAGGCCATAGAAGAACTTCCCCACGACCGCCAGAGTGTCTTGGACCCACGCGCACTGCGCCTCGGCTGACAGGGTCGTGGAGCTGGCAAGGTGCTCGGGGAGTCGCTCACTGAGCCGGATTGATTCCATCTTTTCTCATCGCCCTTGGTACACTTTTCTCTATTATAGCCGCAAACTGAGCTCTTGCACACTTCGTCTTAGACATTATTCTAGCTGGGTCCGCCTTAGCCCAACGACGTTGTCTGACGGAGTTCATTGGAAGGGAGAGGTCGCTGCATAGATCTGAAGGACCATGAAGCGAAAGTGCAAACCATCACATACCATTCAGTACCCAGTGCCACATCCCGAACCGGACCATAACAGAAAATGCGTAAGAGCCGAAAACGGCTGCAGTGTCCACCGGGACTCGAGCTCACTTTTCCAACGCCAAAACTCCACGGTATCTAACGGTGTAACGCCGCCAAGGTCTGTTCCGAGGCAAAGGCTGAGTATCCGTCGATGTGCAAGAGGCAAAGCAAACGATCGTGCTCAGATAGCCAATGTGCTTCTATGGGTCTCCAAAGATGATTAGGTATTAACGCCGCGCAGTGCTAGCCTGCCTGGCTACTTGGCCGCTGCTCTGAGCAGCGGCCAACGTCTTGGCCCATTCGGCTGAGGAGAGGACCATCATCGCTCCGGTGGCAGAATATCCCTGCTGTCTGTCGATTACTCTAGCGTGGCGTCTCATGGCTCTTACCGGAGATCGCTACTCGGTCGGCGCCAATGACCCAGCCTGCCCCTACGTAGGACCGGTCCAAAGCCGGTCAGCACCGCCAAACGGCTTCGACACCGATCCCGGGAGACCCCGGCGCACGGGACAAGAATGCCGCGAGTCTCTTCCCGTTGGGAAGTGGGCACCTACGGGGACTGGTTGGGGTGAGGCGCATTGACCGCAACCTCCTCGCGATCCAAGGGTCCGCGTTGGCCATGTTTCCGACAGGAAGCACATGCCACCTGACTTGCCACCGTGTCGACGTAACTCCAAGGGGGTGCCAGCCAGAGCGTTTCTTCGTGACCGCACCAGCGCCGTGCGGAATGCGCTTCTTCCTCTTGAACGCGAAAAAGCGGGGCGGTCTTCTCGGTAGGGCTCTGGGGCATCTACTCCGCCTCCTGCCATGTCGAAACATCGAGACACTGTGTCGACCATATTCGCGATGCTCACGGCCAAGTCCTGCTCAGGGACTAGGCATTGGCCGCAAGATCTTCCCCACGCAGTCCCGGTAGGCCCGATGCTCCAATCCAGACCCAAGCGTTGCGTTGGGCCATCGACGCGTCAGCAGTCCCCCAGGCCACCCATGTCGCTCCTGCACCGAACGGCGCGTGAAGCCGTTCCAGCCAACATCCCGAGCGACCCTAGCAACAAAGTCTTCCATGCTCCGGTCTGAGCCGCCCGAAGTTTCTGCACCGTGTCCAAGGATTGCTCGCTCAGCCCCACCACGTACTCCACCGATTCGCCTAGGGTCAGCCCGTGGCGTGCGAAAGCAAGAGTCTGCTCCCGTTTGCCTTCTTCCCGGCCTTCTTGACCCAGAGCTTCGACCATCTTGGACGCCGGTCGCAAATCCTTTCGGATCCAGGTGCGTTGACCATCCGTGAGCCCCTTTGCGACCACGACTAAATGGCACGGACCACTCAGTCCCGTTCCTCCGGGTCGGGGACAGCCCTCACGAACGACCCCCACCCATTCCAGGCAGGCGCGGCGTCGTCCCAGAGGACAAGAACCCCCTCACAAGCACGTCCAGACGCGAGGGATGCTCGGATCTAGACGCCGAATCGGTCGAAGGCTCACAACCGCCCCAAAACCCTAGCCCTTCAGGCCGTCTGGCCACAGGCGGGGGTTCCTCGTGGACTTTCTAACAAGAACAACGGCAACTTACTGCAGCGGTGGGGGGCCACCGATGAGCACCCATGCCTCCCAGGACCGCAGTCTATCAATACGCACAACAGTTTACTCCGACTCGTCCACGGGCAAATAGCCCAATCGTTCGGCCGCCGCTTGTTGTTGAGTCACGCGCACATGCG
>JAMCVM010000120.1 GCA_023475835.1 Bacillota bacterium
ACTGGAATGGCATGCAAGGATTCCATGCGCTGATGCGCATGGCGCATATTCTCAACGTTTTGGCATTACACCATCAGGATTTATGGTCCACCGTGCTGAAGCTGACCGTCCAAGGTACCCTAAAATGAATTAGGGAGACGATCGCCGGTCGCTGGCTGGATCGTGAGCGCTTAGCCCTGTTGAGGGAGCAAACCCCGCAGCGTCGATTGCGGCTGATTTGGTAAAAGCCCAATCGTCACCGGGGTCTGTCAACTGCATTCGTTCTCAAAAATCGAAGGGGCTGGCCCCTTCTTCTTCAGTGTGCCCGGAACGCCGATGGGTCCTGTTCCGACCATGGCAGGGGTCTTCAAAGGGCTGACACTCACTCCCCCTCGGAGGGTTCAACAACGAATTCCAGTCAGTTTGTGCCGATTCCCTTGCGGTCTATACCATAGTATGCTTCAGAGCTGGTGTCATACCATATCTTGATCACTTCGTGCTATACTCACGTTGTGTTCGCCCTTTGAAAATTGGATACATTTTACGTCTCCCGCAATCGTGGGAGACGTAAAATGTATCGCGTCGTCAAGACCAGACGTTAACAGGATTCGGCGAACCATCACGTCAAGTAACCAGAGACTTTCGGGCGACTGGATAACGGGTGTTTGGCTCACCCTTTGCGAGTAAAGCTCACGTAAGCGAGTTTCTCGTAAGAATCCCACGGCTTTAGCCGTGTGGAGTGTCAAAGAGTGTGTCTACCAATCCTCTCACTTCTCGTTCCAGTCTTTTCTTTATCAAGGGAGCCTGATTGCTAACCCCCCCTTTTTTTCAAGGGGGGATACAGCGGCTCCAGCGTCCGAGACCGGCTCAATGCCCAGAGGACGCAACAGTGCGGTGTTTTTTGAGGACAATGTCAGGCTTGCCAGGCAAGAGCGGTCGTGCAACCGATACCCAAAACCCATGACGGTGGAGATATCGGCGAACGATCATCTTCAACTTTGTATTGATCGATCGGATGCGCGACATCATTTGATGGCGCTGTTCGGGGGTCATGTCGTCTGGCATAGAGGTGCCCTGCGTTAATTCTAACCTGAAGGGCATAGAAAAACGCCCGAGTGGGGCGTTTAAGGACGCATACGGAAGGTAAATCGTCCGTTGTATCACTTAGTCGAGCCAAATTGAGTGGTGTTTGCCGCGCCCAGTCGAGTAGTAATCGACGGCTTCTTGGGCAGTTTGACAAGGAAGTCTTCTTCCCTTAGTCAGCATAGCCGCCCAGAACGACTCCGCGTCCACCATCGATAAGTTCTTCCGATTGAGCACAGCATCCGCAACGATCGCGCGAATCGTCATAAAGCGCAGATTATTGTCTTGGCAGTAGGTTCGAACATCTCTCAAGTTATTGCTACCAACGGTGCCGCCATTATAACGAACCCATGCCATGACGGCTACCTCGCCATGTCCAAGAGGGGATGGCAACCGTTTTTTTCGCGTTAGGAAAGCGTACTCTGCAGCTTCATCGCTGGGTACATCGACCGACCTCAAGGAAAACCACCCGCTTTGTGTGACTTGCCCGAGAGCGGACCTTAAAGAAGGAACTTTGTCGATTTCGCTTCTCACAACATCCAAAATTACCGCTTGAGGGTATAACTTGCCCAATAATGCGAGATGATTGGTGTGCAGAAAACAGGACAACAAGTCGGCATCCAAGACCAGTGGGGGGTCAATCGGAAATGTCGTCGTCGCCACCTCCGAACCCGCCCACTATCTCGTCAAACAGTCTGGCGTCCGCAAGCAATTCCTCGTATTTGGCAAAACTTATCAGATTGCGGTCAAGTGCCCATCGGGCCTTTTCGGCGTAATCCGTTTCTATGCCCTTGCGATCAGTCGGACGGTATAAGGCATCGTCGTAGCCCCATTGTCTCGCCGTTTGCCGTATTCCGATTTGCCAATTTTCGGCTTCCTTCCGACCGATCAATTTGAGACTGCGTAGCTGGTTCAACATGGCCCTGTGACTTACGCCAAAAAGCTGCTCCAAGTAAACAACATCGACGATTGAAATCTCCCGACCCGAGCCTCTCGCAGCCAAGTAGTAATATAGGCCTTGGCCTGGCATAAGCAGGTGAGCGGCAAATTCGTCGGCAGCTCGCTCACGGGCACCCGTCTTCGGGGAGGCTGCGTAACATGGTTGACCCGCTACTTCCCGATCATACAGCACATGGTACAACTCGTGAGCTAAGGTGTAGTTTTGATGCCCCAGCGTCTTCGCCGAGTTAATTAGTACCACTTGGGCCGAACCAGCCCGCACAAAGATTCCTGATATCCCACTATCCAGCGGTTTATACACACAGGTCACCGTCGAGAGTCTAGCCACCTTAGTGATGTCTATCGGTTCCAAGGGGCCAAAACCAAAGTCAGACCGGACCTTGGTCGCAATGTTAGCGTAAATGCTCGGTAGTTCAGGTGCCATCTATTTTCCTCCGGCATCTAGAATTTGATTCAGGTCGCTCAGATTCATAGCGATCCTCTTTACCCAACTCACCGTTTCCCAATCTCTGGCTGATAGGTCGTGAGCACGAAAAGCGATGCCGTCAACGAGAGATGGTACCGTGTCATCCGGAGATTCATCCTCGCCTAAAATCCACGAAAGGCTGATGCCGTACAGGTCAGTCAGTCGATGAAGGGTTGGCAAGTCCACAGGTCTGTGCCCATTCTCCACATATGAAACCGACTCGCGATTCATCGATAGATATTCCGCGACTTGGATTTGAGATAAGCCCGTAGCCTCACGTGCTTGCGCTAAACGGTGCCCAATGCCTTCTCTCGTCAGATCCACAAGTCATCCCTCCTCTTTTGTCTGAGTCTCACCTATAGTGTAACAAAATCGTTACGCTTATGATATCGGTTAATGAAAATTGTATTCACATACGACCATTGCGTGTGTTCACAACGCGACATCGATCGCGATCGTCCCTGCTCGTTTTCTGGTGAACCAAGGTTCAGGTACCGCACATAAAATTCCGAGCTGTGCAGTTTACTGCATTAGCGAACTAAAGTATGGTTCAACAAATTGTACGGTAATTGGGAATATACAATCTTCGCAATTGGCTAAGGGCCAGAGCGCGCGGAGCAGTTATGGCGTTTCGGTCGTGGGTGATAGCCCCGCCTTATGGGACGCCGGCTTAGAAAGGAGGCCAAACTGTGCAACTTACTCCGTTAGTAAGCTAAAGTAGGGTTCAGCTGAATCTATGGACAAATGGCAAGCCCTTGGCTCTTGCCCATCGACTGATATGGGTGCCGACGGGTAGGGCACTTGGGTAGCGGCATGGAGACTTCCGTGTGGTGTGGTGCTGGAACGAATGGGTTCGGCCTTGGCTATACCCCCTCCCCATGCTTCGGTACGCCAAGACTCCTTAAACAAGCAACCGCTTGGTGTAGGCGTCTATCAGTCGATGCGCAAGAGCCCCGTATCCGAGTTTTGTCCACTCCTCCCAGGTCGAAGCGACCAACCATACGATCCCATTTTCGATTATTTCACAGGTCCGTGCAGAGATCCAGGCCTGTATGCGAGAATTTGTTTTGCACATTCTCGAACGTGGTACCCAGAGGCACTTCCAAATTACGTTCTTCAGAGCTGTCATCATCAGCGGACCGTCCAAATTAAGTACTCCGATCGCCATCAAGCGACCTATCCCAGGAATGGCAAACTGATTTTCCACCCATACCGCACTGACCACGGTAAAGCCCACCATCGGACCCAACTCCATCAAGAGCCCCATGCCTGCATTGGTAACGGCATGACGCCAAAGTGTTCGCCGATAGCCCACCCCTTTGGCTTGCGCCGTCCGCAGGTAGTCCTGGTGCATGGCTTCGATCAAACTCCCGCGCATCATCCGAAGCACTGATCCGACTGTGCCTAGCGTCAACACCGCCATCGGCAAAACGGCCATGTCAAGCCGATTCCAACCATGGACGGGCAGCACCCCGGGAATCCCTGATCCAAACACCCAAATGAGCAAGGCTGCGGTCACGAAGGCGGGCAGCGCGCGTCCAATGGTCGAGATCCAGGTGAGTCCCCGGTCTAGCCACGTCTGCCGCCTTAAGGCCGCTAACACCCCAAGCGGGACCCCAATCACGATTCCAAGCGCCAACGACCCAAACACTAACTCAGCGGTAATCGGCAGTGCCCGTTCCATCTGCCGAAGAATCGGTACGCCAACGTAGGTAAACGAGTCGCCACAGTGAAATGTCCAGGTATGCCAAACGAATCCTATCGTCTCTCGCCACCAGGCATGGGTGGGGCCGTAACGAAAGGCGAGGGTTTTTAATCCCTTGAGATACGCCTGATATGATGTGGTAACATCGTGCAGAGGAGCACCGGGGTCATCGATAAGGCCAAAGGCGAAACCTCCTCCAATCACCCGGAGCAAGAGAAATCCTCCCGCCAAGACCACGGGTCAGGGCCGCCCAGATCCGAAGCAAACCACGTTCTAGCAATTGCGCAATGCTTTTCACCGAATGCCCTCTTCTTTCTTTCCCCACTCCCTCAGCCCACCAGGTTTGTCGTACATCGAGATCGTGAATCTGGAGAACCTCGTTCCATTACCGAGGATAGCGGTGCGTAAAGGCCCCCGTCGATAGGCATCTCGCCGCATCCAAGCGCGATCGCGGATCCCACCAGCGTCGGAGCATATCTAAGCCCAGCCGAGTCAGTAGAATGAAAAGCGTTAGAGTAAAGAACATCGTCATCAGCAAGGGCCCGTCGGAATTGCCCACGCCTATCGCCGTCAAGGTGCCCATCCCAGGAATGGCAAACTGATTTTCCACCCATACCGCACTGACCACGGTAAAGCCCACCATCGGACCCAACTCCATCAACAGCCCCATGCCTGCATTGGTAACGGCATGACGCCAAAGCATTCGCCGATAGCCCACCCCTTTGGCTTGCGCCGTCCGCAGGTAGTCCTGGCGCATGGCTTCGATCAAACTCCCGCGCATCATCCGAAGCACTGATCCGACTGTGCCTAGCGTCAACACCGCCATCGGCAAAACGGCCGTGTCAACCCGATTCCAACCATGGACGGGCAGCACCCCGGGAATCCCTGATCCAAACACCCAAATGATTAAGGCTGCGGTCACGAAGGCGGGCAGCGCGCGTCCAATAGTCGAGATCCGGATGAGTCCCCGGTCTAGCCACGTCTGCTGCCTTAAGGCGGCGATTATCCCGAGCCCTACGCCAATCACGATTCCAAGCGCCAACGACCCAAATACTAACTGAGCGGTAATCGGCAGTGCCCGTTCCACCTGCCGAAGAATCGGTACGCCAACGTAGGTAAACGAGTCGCCAAAGTGAAATGTCCAGGTATGCCAAACGAATCCTATCGTCTCTCGCCAAAGAAGATGATTTGGTCCGTAGCGGAAAGCCCATGCCGCAACCGTACTTCGAAAAACATGGGCCGGCGGATTAAAAGAGAGTTGCGGTGAACCCCTGTACGTCGTTTCTGCCGAAAATCGAAACGCGGGCGGATATAACAGCAAAAATCCTCCCGCCAACACGGCGGTAAGAACCGCTAGCAGACGAACCAAGCGCACACCCATCCATTGCAGAAGTGCGTTCACGCTCTTTCCCCCTTTGGCTGTGACCGGCGTCTTAGGGTCCGGTCCATCACAAGGATTTAATTTTTGAGCAACTTCACTATCTTCATGATACGGCGATGGATACGAATGGTCGATATCCTCGCATCCACTGGATTTCGAATCACTTCCTGAGGGTTTGGGCGTCTATCCTGATTAATCATTCTGCACCCGAACAAGAAAAGACCGCGCTATTTTCAAGCCGCGGTCGTCTCCTCATGAGGTCGCTTCGCATGCTACCAAGGGGCGCTTAGGCCACTTCGTAGCCAGCCGACTGTATAGCGGTTTTAAGGTCCTCCATCGAAGCTTTTTGCCCGTCATACGTCACTTGGGCCCGTTCCTCGGTCAAACTGACTTTAGCCACCTTGACCCCATCGACCTGTTTCAACGCTTGGGTGACGCTGGCTACACAGTTGTCACAGGTCATGCCTTTTACCGTAAATTCTACACGTTCCATCAGATTACACTCTCCTCACGGAATATCGTAACAGCAACGAGTTGGAGACCACGGTCACCGAACTCATGGCCATAAACGCTCCAGCCAACATGGGTGGCAAAATGCCAATCACGGCTAGAGGAATCATCACCACGTTATAACCCAATGCCCAAAAGAGGTTCTGGCGGATCTTCGCCATGGTTTTTGCACCCACGGCCAATGCCTCCAGGACCGCCCCCACTTCGGGGCGCATCAACGTCACTTCGGCCGTCTCCGCCGCCACATCGCTGCCTCCGGCCACGGCCATGCCAACATAAGCCCGAGCCAATGCCGGAGCATCGTTAACTCCGTCACCGACCATGGCCACATGATGGGAATCGGCTTCCTCTCGTTCGATCCATTGGGCCTTTTCTGCGGGCGAAAGCTCGGCATGCACGGTGTCGATGCCGACCTCGCGGGCCACCCGTTCTGCCGTGGCCCGGCGGTCGCCGGTCAGCATCATGGTGGAAATGCCAAGGCGCTTGAGTGCTTCAACCGTACGCCTGGCATCGCCACGAATCCTATCGGCAATGACGAAGGCCGCCAGAACATCCTCGCCTTCGGCCAGCCACACCACCGTACGTCCATCTTCCTGATCCGTCTGAAGGCGCAATGCCGCCTCCCTGGGCACAGTAAGTCCAAAGCCATCGAGCAGGCGTTCATTACCCAAGAGGACGGGCGAACCGTCGATAAATCCGACCATGCCTTGCCCTTCTTCAGCGTATACGTCTTCTAAGACAATAGGGTCCACCGAACTCACCGCCCGCATGATGGCCTGACCCAGAGGATGGTTCGCGGTTTGTTCCAGGCTGGCGGCCAAGCCTAATACCCGTTCGCGGGTCCCTTTCAGGATCGTCAGATTAGAAACCTCCGGATGCCCTTCGGTCAGCGTCCCGGTTTTGTCTAAGGCAACCACATCGACCCGGGAGACCCGCTCTAAAGCTTCACCGTTGCGAAACAGTACGCCCAGACGAGCTCCCAGACCACTTCCGACCATGACCGCGGTCGGTGTCGCCAAGCCTAGCGAACATGGACAAGCCACTACTAACACCGCGACCGCACGCAAGAGAGCCATGCGGTAGTCGCCAGTGGCTAGCCCCCAGCCCAAGAACGTTAGCGCGGCCACCGCCAACACCGCCGGCACGAAGACGTTGGCCACGCGGTCGACGAATCGTTGAACGGGAGCTTTGGCCGACTGTGCCTCCTCCACCACTTTGACCACTTGGGCCAAGGTGGTCTCGCGTCCCACCCGAGTCGCTTCCATCCGGAAGGCACGCGTCCCTCGTTGCACCGTACCGGCCCAAACCGTATCTGACACCGCTTTGGTCTTCACTTCGGCTTCGCCAGTCAACAGCGATTCATCGACGACTGCCGTCCCACTTGTCACTCGGCCATCGACCGGAATACGATCGCCCGAACGGATCTCTAACGTCTGCCCGACTACCACCGCATCCACCGCGACTTCTTCAATCCTGTCGTCGGGCGTAACCAGTCGAGTGGTTTTTGGGGTCAATGCCAACAACTGTTGAATCGCTTCCGAAGTTTTGCCTTTGGCCGCCGCTTCTAAGTACTTGCCCACCAAAATCAGGGTAATGACGGTCGCCGAGGTATCAAAGTACAGTGGCGCATGCGCAAATACGCCGTAGACTGAGACAGACCATGCCGCCAAGGTGCCGGTCGCTATTAATACGTCCATGTTGGCGTTGCCATGGCGTACGTTAAGCCAGGCGCGTCGAGTAAAAGAAAATCCAGGTCCCCATTGAACCACGCTGGCCACTACGAGTTCAAGCCAGGGATTGCCTACCCACTGTGGGCCCAGCCCAAAAAACATCCGAAGCATAGCTGCCCACAACGGCAAAGTAAAAATCAAGGCCAAGGCCACTCTTCGCCGCGCCGAACGCGCCTCCTGAAGCCTCGGATCTTGTTCTTCAGCGGTCACCAGCGTAGGAACAAAACCGGCCCCGCGAAGCGCCTCCATCAGCACTGCATCCTCTGCCACTCCGCGCACGCGTTCGACGGTCAAGGTGGACTGCGCCCCATTCACCAGCCCCTGAATCACACCAGCAACGGCGTTCACTGCCCGTTCAGCGCGCGCTCGGGCCGGTGCTTCATCCAGTCCCGCCATCGCAAAAACCCGAGACTCGGTACGAACTTGGTACCCAGCATTCGAAATCGCGCGCACGAAGTCCAGGCTTCCGGCTTGAGTCGACTGAAACCGCACCCGGGCGCTCTCCAACGCTAGATTGACCTCGGCCCCGTCAACCCCCGGCACCTTTTGCAGGGCCTGTTCGACATGATGGACACAACTCGCACACGTCATCCCAGTGATTTCTAACTGTAGTTCCGATTCACCAATCACGCTCGATACCTTTTGTGCTGACGAATCCATGGGGTCCCTCCTAACGCCGGATCACTTTGCGCACCACCGTTATGAGATCGTCAATCGCTTCCTCGCCTTGATCCTGTTCGATGGCGTCTTTAACGCATCCGGTGATGTGCGAGCGCAGGAGAATCAAGGACACTTCGTCCATAGCTCCCGTCATCGCCGACACTTGCTGCAAAATGTCTGGACAATACCGGCCTTCCTCCACCATTCGCATAATGCCCTTGATTTGTCCTTCAACCCGCTTTAATCGTGCCATCAAACCGGCCTTGTCGTGTTCGTATTGATACGTTGCCGTCGCCTCCTACCCCTACCCTCTACCAGTATAATATGCCCAAAAACCCAAAGGTGCAACGAATTCCCGAAATTGTTTGACGGGACGACTCTGCAATACCGGTCGCGGTCGGTATCAGAAAGTGATCTCCCCGTCTTCTTCGTGGTAGCCGTAGTCACCGTGAGGGCGGCGTTGGTTAGAACGCTCTGGGTCAGGCAGCTACGACGCATCAGAATCCCTTGAGCCCGGCTCCGCTGTTGCCGAAGGTTATAGCTCGCGCTGAGTGTGACTGGGTCTCTAGGGGCACATTGTTCCTTGGCACTTTGCCGCGCCCAGAACACATTTGAGGGATTTAAGACCCAGTCAGGGCGCGTCCCTGATCGGGCGAAATGACTACGCGCTGACTCTTCGCTAACGAAAAATTTCAGCCGTACGGCATTATGGATAATCCGGAGGGCTTGACGTTGGTGTCGGGTGGATGCTCAGATAGCAAATAGCGAAAACTCTAAGGCCCACGAGGGGTCGCTATTTGCGCGGCATTACCGATCTGAGCGGGGTGCCGACCAGAGTGGAGTGCTTTAGCTTCCTTAAAGTTCAGGAGTAAGATTCAGGTGTAGGGGTGCATTCTTTATGACCAAACACCTAGACAGTTCACGGCAACCCGTGCCAGCCTCAAGAATTCCTCACCGTTTGAGCAGCCTATCGCATCAAAACCCAACCAGCCCTGCGCTGACCATCGATCGAACAATCGATGCCATCGCACGTCCCTATTCGCATTATAATGGTAAACAGAATCGCCGTTGCGCTCATCCCAAGGCCAGTATTTCGATGATCGCAATCTCAACATCTTCTCTCCGCGACCGAGGCAGGATATTTTGTGGTATTGGCGAATATTTTCTATTCAGATGGGAGTAGTTTAAGCCCGTGGATTAGTGAAGGGCAACCTTTTTAGGAGCTTTTAGGTGGTCATCTGGTCAACGGGGAAATCCTTTAAACTGAGCCGAATCCAGTAGTGAAGACTTCACTCGCCCACCCGCACCCGTTTCAGGAAGATGCCTGAGACAAGCGCCATTCTAGACGAAGGGAAGATCGGTCATGGATCGAATTTATATTTTAGATACAACGTTACGGGACGGAGAGCAAGTGCCAGGGGCGAAACTAGCTGCCGGCGAGAAGCTTGAGATTGCTCGGCAACTTGCCGTTCTGGGCGTCGACGTCATTGAAGCTGGATTCCCGGCCTCGTCGCCTGGGGACTTTCAGGCCGTGCGCACCATTGCTCAGGAAGTCCGTGGGGTCGGCATCACCGCGTTAGCCCGCGCCGTCTCCAAAGACATTGATGCGGTATGGGAAGCCGTGCGTGAAGCTGAGTTCCCCCAAATCCACATTGTCCTCGGCGTTTCCGACATTCATCTCGAAGGCAAGTTCCGGAGATCGCGGGAAGAGGTCTTAGCCATGGGGGTAGAAGCAGTCCGCTATGCCAAAAAGTATACTCCCTATGTGGAATATTCGACCGAAGATGCCGGACGAGCCGATCTTGAGTATTTGAAGGAAACGGTATCCCGGGTGATCGATGCCGGCGCCACCGTGGTCAACATTCCAGACACCACCGGCTATTGCGACCCAGAACAGTTTGGCCATATTATTCATACCCTCAAGACCGAAGTCGCTAACATCGATCGCGCAATCCTGTCGGTCCACTGCCACAACGACTTGGGGATGGCCACGGCTAATACCCTTGCCGCCATTAAAAACGGTGCCCGCCGGATCGAAGTCACCGTCAATGGACTTGGCGAGCGTGCCGGCAATACCGCACTCGAGGAAGTGGTCATGGCGATTAAGGTCAAGGCGGACCTTTATCAGGTCATGACTACCATCCACACCGAAGAAATTACACGCACAAGCCGTCTAGTCAGTAATCTTACCGGAATCTGGGTGCAGCCCAACAAGGCTATCGTCGGGTCCAATGCCTTTGCCCATTCTTCGGGAATTCACCAAGATGGCGTCTTAAAATCCCGGCAAACGTATGAAATCATCGACCCTCAGAGTGTCGGCATTGCTGAATCCCGCATGGTCTTGACCGCTCGCAGCGGCCGCCACGCAGTGCGTGCCCGGCTTCAAGACTTAGGGCGGACCATCGATGACGCGCAGTTTGAATTATTCCACCAGCAGTTTCTAGAGTTGGCCGATCGTAAAAAGGAGGTCTACGACGAAGATTTGCTGGCTTTGTTGACTCAGGAAAATGCAGTGGCTGCATCGGCGTATGAATTGTTATCTTTAGAGGCTTCGTCTGGGACCACTCGTTCCCCTGGGGCCACGGTCAGGCTTCGCCTGCCCGATGGGCGAGAGAAAAGCGCAGAGGCGACAGGCTCGGGTCCGGTGGATGCCGCTTATTCCGCCATCAACCGCATCCTCGGTCAAACCGTCAGGATACTGGAATTCTCGTTACAGTCGGTAACGGAAGGCATCGACGCCCAGGCGAGGGTTTCGGTCAGATTAGCCATTGGCTCCGACGTATTCATCGGGCGGGCCACAGACTCGGATGTGGTCATTTCCGCCGTCCAAGCGTATTTGGATGCGTTCAATCGCACCCTGCACCACTCAACCCAAGTCCATCAGAGTGCCTGACGGCGATTTGGCGGTGCTTACATTCCGCTCGCCAGTCCTACGGCGGTTAGGGGGAAGGCATGAGACACGGCGAGAACTAAAATTCCGGCTCTAACCCGGAGGGTGGTGCATCATGAGGTCTCAGGTCGTGATGCTGTGCGGCCCTCCCGGTTCGGGTAAGCCCACCTACTCGAAAACGCGGGAAGCCTCTTGCTTGATTCGTTTATCCATTGAGCAGGGCCGTGAACTGGGATTCGGCCACGGCGGAAGGCACGGCCATTTCTCGCTGTACGCAGGCCCCTCCTGAGATCCCACTCCCACTGCGGTCAGAGATTTTATCTCTCACCGTGGAGCAGGCACACGGGAGCTTAGGCTATAGTTTTTGGCGTTGGTCGGCGCGCCCATGTACCCCAAGGGGCGTAGCGATTGGATCCTAATGTACTCTTTCCTAATCTCCGATCGTGCGCTGGGCCGACAGGAGAGTGCGTTCGCAGTTTCCATCGGTAACGACGAGCAACTCGTCGATAGCCCTCGGCACAGGGCCAGGTCATGTCCTGGCCGGTCTGTTTACCAGGTTCCCACCGACATCCGCTAGGGCGATCCCCCCAGAATGGAAGTCCTGATGCTTAAAGGCAGCCGAGAGCCGAATTCGCATTCTGACGACGACCTCCCCGACCCCGATTGGATTGTGCCTTCATGGGATTGTGCGGTGGCCGGGATTAGGCGGCCCTGCAGAGCATTTTCTCAATTCCTGAGCTACGGCCCTGCACCAGCTTGGACCCTTGTGGCGCTGAACTTTCCCGGTCACGGAATCTTGCCACCCTCACTTGAACCCTAGCTAGAGCAATGCGATAGGCAACGCCGCCACGATGCTGACCACCACCGACATTCCGCTGAGTCAGGAAAAAATTCTTTGGGTCAAAATCCATCGATCCCCCATGACTAGCCGATGTAGCCAATCACGGGGGACGTCTCAAGGAGGAGAAACGATAGAGCCATTCGGCCCTCATGGAACCGAAGACCTTTTCATCGTATCTTTCTGGTCCGCAATCGTCTCACACAATTCGAACTCACTGTTGCACAATTTTTACCTTCATGGAATCCACGCTTGTTCTTTCCGCGGTTATACGATTTGGGCTACCCGCGACATCCGCCGCACATCCGACGGATTCATTCGCCGAAACTGCTTAAACACCCGGGTAAAATAGCTCATATTCTGAAACCCCACCGCACAACAGGCATCGAGGACCGAGCAATCCGTAGACTGGAGCATAGACGCTGCTTGATTAATCCGATATGCGTTAATGTAATGCACTGGGGTCACGCCAATCAATCGGTGAAAATGACGGCAAAAATATCCTTCGCTCATAGGGATCATTTGAGCTAAATCCCCGATTCGAATCGGCTCCGCATAATGCTGATGAATAAACGACAAGATGGGTTTCAACCGGTCCAACCCCAATCCATCCGCTTCCGTCGACGGGTCTCTTTGCAACAAACGATTAGCTGAAAACAGCTCATATAAGATTAGGTACAAATTTGCTTTAATCCGAAGTTCATATCCTTCCTCCTTGTAGTCATGGCTGTCGAAAATTTGTTCGGCGCTGCCCACCATGCGTTGGTCTCCGGCTTCTTCCCCGGTTACCACCATCGGAAGTCGGCTCTCTTGATCCAGCAGCCGTTTGATAAAGCGGTGTTGGATGCGGTCGTAATGCGAGCTAGCCAACCATTCTAAATCAAAAACGAGGGCATAGGCCTCGCTAATCCAGTCCCCAGCCTCCAATCCATGCACCTCTTCGGAATTCACTAACAGCATTTGGCCTGCTCGCAATATTTTCGTCTGCATGCCTACCCGCGCTCGAACCGCGCCCCGGGTTACCAAGACTATTTCGGTTTCCCGATGCCAATGCAGGTTCACCGACTGCTGCGTCGGCCCGGGGGTGAGCACAACAAAGTAGGTCGAGAGCGGAAACATGCAGTCGCCGTGCGCACGATTTTCTAATAAGTGGCCCTCCGTATTCATGGCGTCCTCCGATCGTAAGTGCTCTATGCGTCCTTGGCCCACCGCATACGCTCCAATCATCTCGGCAAAATTGGCATGTTCTCGTTGATCGCAGCCTGAGGGCCGCGATGCACCACCCTTACGGCCGCACTGAGCTAATTAGAGCCGTTTTGCTGTAGTTCGACATCGCTCTCCTTTAATCCTCTAAGCGTCCGCGGGTCGTTCCGAGGCTGCCGCGGCCTCCCAGGGACGCCCGTCCAAACCCTCCGGCGCCTCCCTCGGGATCCCATATTCAATGCGTGCCAGCCGTCATTGGCCCGGTCGTCGTGTGATCGGCCAATCACCTTGCCCTTGGATAGTTCCTTGGAAAATCCGTCAAGATGGCGAGAAACAAGGAGGCCAGCGACCAATAAAAGCGCTGGCCTCCGTTTGGCATCGGAACCGCGACCGACATCGACAAGCGCCGAGAAGACAGCATTGCCCTCTCGACGCTTAACTTTGCCGTACCCTGCGGCGTTATTTCACGCTGACGTACTGCATCTGGTAGAACCCACCATACGCCCATGGGTTCGCCATCACTCCGGTCACATTCTTAGCTTCAAGGAAAACCGCCTTCGTGTAATAGAGCGGTTCCATGTAGCCTTGCTGCATCAATCCGTCGACCACTTGAGCATACAAATGATACGCTTGGCTGGCATTGACGGTATTGCCAGCTTCGTCCTGCCACATCGTCCACAAATACACTTCATGCGGTTCGTGTTTGTCGCTGTACACTTGCGCATTCAATCCAATGCTAGCACCGCCATTGCCCGTAGAATAGGTACCGACCCACTTCCAGAAGGTTTCCCAGGCCGCGTGCTTGGCGGAATCGGTTTTCGCCGCTGTGTATTGGCTGAGATAGTACGCCATTTGCTGATTCAGACTTTCCGATCCGGGTGGGGTTAGGTACTCTTGGTAGGCTTTGGGCTGTTTGGCCGTCCAGGCATCAATATAGGCAATGTCGGCCTTGGCCGCTTTGATGATTGGTTGCCAGGTGGAGTAGTTCACGCCTAAGCTAGTATTCGTAGGACTCCCCCAAGCTTTCACGTCGTTAGGATCATAAGCCGGGTAATACCAATTTTTGGCCGCATAAGCGAGGAAAGCCTCGGATCCGTAAGTGCCTTCGGCGCCCACCTGTTGGTTTGCCTGCAGAGGTTGATAAGTGGCATCATTCCAATTGGCGGTGCCATCACCGATGTTATATCCTGGTAAGATCCCCTGATTGAGTCCACCCCAGGTGATATCTCCCCATTGAGTGGCGTTCATCGGCTCTATCTTAAAATTCAAGTTGAGCGCGCTCTTCAATTCTTGAGCGACCGCTTCGGCCGTGAGAACTGACGTGCTCCCCGCCGGAGCCTCGGCATAGAGATATAGTTGGGGCATCCCTTTCCCGTTGGGGTATCCGGCCTGAGCCAGCAGCTTGCGCGCAGCCTTGATATTGTAGGGTAGCCCATGCTCCAGGGCTGCGGTCGGCCAGCCTTTGTAGCCGAACACCGAAGTGGCTCCGACCATACCATTTAAGACGGGATTGGCAATCGGCGCGCGGTTGACCGCCATGGCAATGGCTTGGCGTACCTTCAGATTGAAGAGCGGTGACGGCACGGCCGAACGATCCCACTGGAGCGTACCCAAATTGGCCTGAGCTTGAGCGTGCAGTTCCCCCTTAAAATGGGTCAAAGCATACTTGTAGTCGGACGCGGACGTAATCAGACCCGCGGACAAGGCGCCGGACTCAAAATCTTCGACCGGCACTGTCGGTGCAGGAATGAGGTTGATCTGTTGTACATTGCCAGGCTTGGGTTGACCGGGCATATTAACATAGTGGGGATTTCGGACCATGGTGTCGTCGCCGTTAATCACAAATTTCTTAATCACGTAAGGGCCATCGCCGACAAAATACTTCGGCATCCACCAATCGGTGGGATGGGCTTCGACATCGGGCGGATAGAGCGGCATCGACCCGGCCAAGGGCAGGTCGCCTAAGATATCGTGGGGGCCGCCCAAGGTCAATTGGATCTCATAATTATTGATGACCTTGACTCCCACCTCACTCGCCGGGACTCCCCCTGCATGATACGTATACGAATTTTTGACGTACTGCATGACACTAGCCCAAATGGCACCGGTACTGTCGCTCGGAGCGACTAAGCGCATCCACGAATAGTAAAAGTCTTGGGCGGTTACTGGAGCGCCATTCGACCACTTGGCGCCGTGGCGAATCCAAAACGTCCACACCCGTCCCCCGTCAGTCGACGTCCACTTTTGCGCCAACACAGGCACCACTTGGTTCTTTTGGTTGTACCCGAAGAGGCCATCGAATAACGTACCCTGGTCCACCAAAATTTCGCCGCTCCAACTAATCGGGTCCAGCGACGACAACGCTGACGCGGGATAGGTCAACGTCACCTGGGTCGTAGCGGCATCGGTTATGGGTTGCGCCCCGAACCAACCTCCCCCAGCCAAAAGCGCGGCGCTTGCCAGTCCTACCGAGGCCATCGAAACACTGCGTTTCATTTTGTTCAACACTGCTAGTTCCCTCCATCGAATGGTTTAGTGGTTGAAATCTCTCCGTCGTTTGTTGATCCACACCTTGGTCCTTGCGACTTCGCGCATCACTCCTTTCCAGTCTCACGTCGGCTAGATCCTGGGGTTCTCACTCCCAGGCGGATAAACCGATGAGTTTAGGGATCGCATCCAAATTTGAATGGTTGAATACAATTGAAATGAATTTTCTGCAAGCTTCATGTGCTTAATTCTACCGTCCACTGTCAGTCAGTGTCTTGCAACATTTTGACCGTCATTAACACTATTTTGACCTTCATTACGAAACTCTGGCCCCGACGCAACCGATCCGTAGACCATGCATGAGACCGTTCTCAACCGTACTTTGCCGACGGGAAAGTGTATGGGGCTATGGTCTGGGTCCGTCTTTGACTTTCGAGTCGCGGGTCCTGAGCCAAGGAGAATCCTCACAGCCTGAATTCCAGGTTTCTGACCCCAGAAGATCCACCCCATCGGTCCATGGACTCCGTGTGCTCCCAAATTCGGGCTGGTATTGGTGGTATCACGCTACCCTGAGGCTGGCCGTTTTGGCATGTTTGTGAGACCCATGTATCCCGTTAACCAGGCGAACCTCAAGCACCACGACGCGATCTCTGCGACTGCGCTGCATGGCCTTTGGTCGACCTCATGAGTCAAGCCGCGTTCATCCCCCTGACAAATGCCCGAAGAACGTCGCCTGTCCAGGCGCAGGCACGAGTTTATCTCTTCTATCAAACCCAAACCGTCGCGGTGAGAACCTGACCTCCGCGCCGGAAAGGATCTCTTCATTCTTCATGCCGCTCGCGGGCGTACTGAGGGAGAACCCGTGAACCCCGAGGGAGGGAATAGTCGCGACTCTAGACGAGATCCAATGGGGGGTCGTCCATTGCGCCCGGAACCACGCATGGCCCGCCACCATCCTCTGGCAGCGGGCCATGACCGTTTTATTCACCGATTGGGCCATTTGCAGCCGAAACCCCCACTGTGCTCGCAATGGTCGATAGGTCTCCCCGTGCAGCGCGACTTATTGGAGGTTCTGCATTGAGTCCCCAATTTCTGCGCGGCGATGACATCCCGAGCATGAGGATCGACCGCCTGCCGGAGCCGCATCGTGGGTTCCGGGGTCGGGTATCCTTGGACTTTCGCGGACAAGGCGAGCGCCATTTCAAGATCCTTGGGCAATGCATCCCTCATGGCAGACTACTGCAGGGAGAGAACGCGCCGGGCCAAAGGACGGTGGCGCTCAGAGCGGCTCCTCCTCGGCCTCACTGTGCCTTTCGCATCGTCCCGCGGGGCCGCTCTTCTGGTTGACCCAGTCACGCCCAACCGGATTTACGATGACTGCTTCAGGCGCTCGTCCTCTTTATCTGAGCTGGCCACCCCGAGTATGGCACCTGGCTGGGTCAATAGGTGCCCTTAACCACAAAAAATGATCCGCGAATAGTCCCTGCGAGTTTAGATTTTTGCCGCGCAAACTTAAATTTCCCCGCTAGTTCTTGGGGGACTTCCATTCCCTCCGAAAGCTTAAATCCCACCGCTCGCTTCCCAACCTGGTCGACGGTATAAAGCACATTGAGCACCAGCCCATCCTCGTAAAAGACGTAGGCAAATTGAATGTTTTCCACTTGAAAACGCGAAGTTTCTAAAGGCTTCGCGGCCAACTCAAGGTCCCGTTCGTGTTTCAAAATTCGGCGCACATACTCCAGTGTCTCCGCGCTTTCGGCTGCCGGCACCACCGTAAAGTCGTGCTGGTATTTGTTTTTAAAGTATCGAGCTTCATTGGCCCGTAACCCAGCCAAAGCCTCGGCTACCGGCGAAGACTCCAACCCCACGGGTGACACCTGATGAAAATCAACCACATAGGCCATTGCCAACACTCCCTTGATCTCCCTTTTGGGCCCGTCCCGCACCCGAAGATCCCCTTGCCAGCCAAATGCCTGGTTGCCTTGGGGGTTCGTCCACGCGACCTTCTCGGGTAAGCAGCGTCTCCAATTGGTCCAACTGATGCGTCCAACCGTACCTCGCCCCTCCTATCTCCTGCTTAGCTGTGCTGTCGAATCCGGTTTGCTCCAAGTGCAGTTGAGTCACGCCATGGTCCACTGCTGTTAGTGTCCAGGTCACGATCGTCTGGTGCAGATCCTTTTGCCCCGCGGTCACCCACCGATACGACAGCCGATGCGGCACTTCGACGGCCAATACCTCGCAATCGACCACTCCCGTCCACCCTGTCGCCGCCTTGCCTCTAAACTGAAAGTGGTGTCCGACGACTGGTTGAAAGTCTTCGGTCTCAAAAAACATCCATTGCATCAAGGTGGCCGGATTAGTCAGGGCATGCCAGACACGCTCGATCGAACTCTTAATTTCGTAATCCAACGACACCGTTTCACTCACTATCAAAGCCCCCTCCATCAGTTTGAACCTCTTTTGGCGATGGTTGAAGCCTCCGTTACGGTCGGGAATCCGGTCTCTGTGGGCGTTTTGTCCCTGCATCCGCACAATATCGCTCGGGGGCGGCCAGTGACTGGATTCCAGCAGAAGTCGCAACCCTTGCAGACCAAGGACGCGCTCCTTTCCGTCTGTCCACCCGGTCAACCCGGCCCGAGGTGCTGGGGCGTGGACGATCGCCGACGGTTCGGCGGACAAGACACCGTGAAAATACTCACCCAGTGTCTCCGTTTTACCGCTATAACGTGCTTAAGCATATTTACACAGACCCATGCAGAAATCTCCTAGATCTGCACATTCCTGAACACGTCTGGAATTGTTCGCTCTTTCGGAGGCCGCAGTTTTGCTCCTAGCCGTCTCCG
>JAMCVM010000134.1 GCA_023475835.1 Bacillota bacterium
TAGAGCACACTCGCCCCCGTTAACACACACCGTAAGGATTTCCGTCCTGGAAGTAGGGTGCGGTGAAGGGCAACCAATGCATTGGTCCGACAACGCGATGGTGAACTGATCAGGCCCTTTCACCCTGCCCTGAGTCCTATCGTCTATTCTCCAGGTCTTGGACCGTTAGGCCCGCCTCTCTGAGAATAGCCACTAATGTGCCGCTCGGTAGGGCTCTTGACCCATGTACCGGCACCGTGACATGTTGCCCCTGCGGGCCCTGGAGTCGGACATGACTGCCCTTTTGACGCTGAACCACGAACCCCTGGTGTTTCAAGATCCGGATTAACTGAGATCCCGTGACCGTCATCGTATGACGGTGCCCACCATGACACGGCGAGAATCCGGCAAGGTCTCACCCCGAGCTTGCATGTCTTCCAAATTCACGTCAATAGCCTCTTCTGCATGTTGTAGGGCCTCTTCCAACGTCCTGCCCCAAGTGAAACATCCAGCAATGTTCGGCACACTCACATTCCACACTTGTTCGTCGGGATCCCACACCAATACGACAGGAAACTCTCGGGCGACTGGCGACGCCAATCTTTCCACCTCCTTGCTCCATGTCTGATCGCTTTCTTTTAGTATAACCGGTTACTCCATGATCAGAACGGCACCTAACCCGAAACGATGTCTTTACGTTAACGCGAAGACGGTTCGCAGCAGCCACCATGAGCGGTTGTGTTTGGTCAATAGAAAATGGCTCATCCGCACTTTTGATGTGACTTCTCTGGAATTGTCGAATCACCGTGATGGGCGAGGAATATTGCGGACGATAGAGACGCCTCGGACATAGGAATTTTTCCCTTCGGTCACGAAACCCGAAGGGTCCTTCCAGTTTGGGGAAAATGAGGCCTGTCCTATGTCCGACCTATGGATTCCTCAAGAGGCTCCCCCAGGGATGGAGTTCCTGCACCTTGCGTGGGATCCGGAGGCCCAATGGGTTGCGTGTTGGCTCATGGCCGTGACCCCCGCTCGACCTTGCCCAACCTGTGGCACACTCTCCGACCGAGTCCATACCAGCGATGTGTGCCAACCCAACGAACTCCCTTTCGGGGATCGCCGGCTGCGCTTTTTCGTGGTCGCGCGCCGGTTTTGGTGCGACCAGCCGAAGTGTGACCCACAGATCTTTTGTGAACGCCTAGAGTGGGCGCCCGCCTATGGGCGACGAACACTCGCACTCGCAGAGTGGATTATCGATTGGGCGCTCATTACGTGTGCCGAAGAAGCGGCCGAAACGGCCGCTCGTCATGGGGTCGTCGTCAGTGGCGACACGATATTAGGCCTGATCCGACCCTTGCCCGATCCACCCCAGGAGCCCCCAAAGGTCGTCGGTATCGACGACTGGGCCTTGCGCAAGGGCCATCGCTACGCACCGGTGATCGTGGATTTGGAACGGCGACAGATCATCGATTGAGTGCCCAGTCGTTCTGTGGAGACCGTGACCCAGTGGCTAAAAGCCCATCCGAGTGTCGAAGTGGTGAATCGCGATCGCGCCGAAGCCTACGCCAAAGCAAGTCGAGAGGGGGCCCCTGAGGCACAACCCGTGGCCGACCGCTTTCACGTCTTGGAGAATTTTGGGGCACCGTCGACGCAGGAGACGGCCGAAGCGTCTCCCAGCCATACCCTTCGGACCCAGCGCTATACCGAGATTCAAGCCCGACGGCAACGTGGCGAGTCCATCAGCCACATTGCCAAAGAGCTGGCCCACGATCGCAAAACGGTCCATAAATATGCGACCGCCCCCACCTGCCCATCGCCGACGCCTAGCCATCGACGTTTCTCCCTGCTGGATCCCTATATCCCTCAGTTGCAGACCTTATGGGAGCAAGGCAAACGGAATGTGGAGGCCCTATGGGCGGTCGGCTATCCCGGTAGCCGCGTGAGTGACCGTGCAGCGCTGGGTGACGCGTCACCGTCGACATCCCACCGTGGATTCGCCCCTCCGCATGGCCAATGACGAGGGGGCCAGAAAGGCTTCCTCAGAATCGTTGGGCCGTTAGCCCGAAGAGGTGGCTGTCACGGACTCGTTGACGATGGGTGGCGGAAGAAAGGCGGCCAAGGCCGTGGGCGACAACGGTTGGTTCCCGTTTTGCGCATAGGCGGTGAGATAGTCCATCGGATTGCGACCCATTTGGTCCGCCGTGGCCCAAAATGTCCACACCATGGCGGCCAATTCGCCACTCAACCAGTACTCGCTGTATAGCTCGCATTCGGCGCGGCTGCCGTAATAGTTCTTGCGCCCGAAAATTCTTGACGGTCTCAATCGCGGGCCGTAATGCCAGCAAAAATGGTGCCAGGGTCGTGCTCACTCCGATGAGAGATTGCACGAGATGGGTAGGGTCTAGCGCCTCATAGAGGGCCGTCATTTCGAGCGTGGTCACCTTTTTCTGTTCGAAGGGCCAGGGTTTGGATCGCCGCGGAACAGTCCCTCCAAACGGGGGTTTCTTCAAAGGCCTGGTGTTGGCGCTAACTGGTTTTGTCATCACTTCGACTAACTTTCGGGTCATCAGATACACAACCGATGAGCGAAAGACGTAAAGCCGAGATCAGCCCAAGGGACTGGGATTCGCTGATTGACGCACCCAGAAAACCCACTGCCTACGCCAATCAGCGAATGCTGTGAGTACACCTGGGGGAGTTCCCCGACCACCGATGCATCCTCGGAAATAGGCTAGAACTGATGACCACTGACTTAGCTAAACCAAAGACAAAAGGAGTTAGCCATAACACCTGGAAGACCTCCCCATAAACCATGGGACCCTGTTTGCTCGTGAGCGTGGGTGCCGACGCGCCAAATTCCGGAATCCACGGGTCGACCAGCGCTTGGGCCCGTTTTTCCAGGGAGCCCAGATCGCGACTCATCCGCCAGATCTCTTTCACCCGGTCCCGTAACTACGCATAGCGCGAGTCGGCTGATTCAATCACCGGTCGCACTAGGTTCCCGTAGGTTTGTGCGTATTTCGCTAAAATGAATGCATCCAACGGATCGGTCTTGGTATAGCTATGATACGATTCCCGGAAGCGCTTCACCCGAAGTATATATTCGGTGAACCCGGTTTTGGGTTAACAGTAAATTTGCAAACTTGAACGAACCATTAGACGCAAATGTGGAGCATGGTAGGTCTCGCCACGGGAGCGATGTGAGGGGAACCCCGCGACTCGAGGCCTGAGAACCGTATTTTTGTCGAATCTCAGGTTATTTGGCCACAAATCCGAGGGTTTTCTCAAATTCCTTGGCAATGTTTTGAGCGTGAAAACTGCCTTCTCGGATAGTTTTGGCGTCCACACCAGGCATGAGATCACTGCCACGATTTCCATCGCGCGTCCACGTGACGATCACACCGTTCTGTGAACACCAAATGAAGGCACAGCCTCGGCTGTGATACAGCCTTTTCAGACTGGGACTGGCCGAATGAATGCCCAGGTAATCCCTGCCCATCCATTCGGCCAGTGCTAAAAGGGGAACGCATTCGAAACGGTCACGTCAATCGCGACTTTGTCGGCCAAATAAATTGTGGACTTTGCGGTTTTTTGCCACCTCGAGATCGAATGCAGTTAGTCCCTCTCGTGTCAATTTGTATAGCACTGCTATACATGCTATACATGCTTTGGCTTGGTTTCAGAATAGAAAGTGAATTTGCGTGGACTACTTCCAATATTTACCTGGACAAAACCGCTCGCCAGTGCTATCGTGCTACGAGGAGGCGATGCCCCGTGAATGCGGAGTTACAACGATGGTATCAATTATTGGCA
>JAMCVM010000073.1 GCA_023475835.1 Bacillota bacterium
ACGGGACAGGCAAGAAGGTGGCGGTTGGGGGCCGAATCCCCCCTGTCGCCGGAAGGAAACTGAGTACCCGAGCAAAGCCGCCTGGGGGCTTTGCGATGACGGGAACGGCCACGGCTACCGGCAGGACTTTCGAGGTGGCGGTTCCGACCCTGCGGAGGGATGCCGGAGACGGCTAGGAGCAAAACTGCGGCCTCCGAAAGAGCGAACAATTCCAGACGTGTTCAGGAATGTGCAGATCTAGGAGATTTCTGCATGGGTCTGTGTAAATATGCTTAAGCACGTTATAGCGGTTTGGTAGCATGACGAAGGCGAGCAGTGCGGGATCGGGCAATATATTGCCGGCGTCCGAGCGATGAGTCGACCGGATGCCAGCGGATCCAGTGGTGCGTAGGAGAAGGGGAGACCGAGCCCCCCTTCTCCTACAGCATTGAAAGCTACCTAGAGAAGCTACCTAGCTAGAGAAGCTAGGAATTGCCCTGGTTTCCCTGGCTTTGGGTATTGGTCCCAACCACCAAGCGAGCTACCTGGCCGGAAGAGTTAAGCCAAGCACTGGCTTGTTCGCCTGCGGTGACCGAATTGCTCAGTGAACTGACGCCTTCGTACGACACATCGAAGGTTGGCGCCATGGTTAGGGAGTAGCCAGCGAGATCGATGGTATTGCCAGACACGAGCGAGATGGTACCAGTGATCTTGCTGCGAGTGGGCAGGTTGGAGTCGCTCTGGAGTTGAACATTGGTCGCTTGGCCGAAGGCGTTGAGACGAACCACGACGGTGCTTCCAATCGGGATCTGCTCAGGTGTCAGTGTGTACTGGCGATAGCGAACCTGCACGTCGCTGGCGTAGAGGTAGGTACTTGTGCCAACGGTAATAGTCGATGCGGTATCGGCGGTGACCGCGCCAGTGACTGAGCCTTGGCCCGCTAACCGGATGAGGTCAACTTCCCCTTGTGAATTTAGCTGCACCATAGCCTTCTGGTTGATCGCCACATCGGTATAGCTGACGTTCTGACCGTCGGCTCGGACGACGACGTTGGGGGCGATGGAAAGATTGTAACCATCGAGGCTTATTGATGTACTGCTTACCGCCGTAATGGTTCCAGAGATGTGGGAGTTCCTAGGTAGATTTGCATCGGACGCTAGCCGCACTGCTTCGACTTCCCCAGCGCTGTTAAGTTCGACCGTTGCGGTGGTATTGAGTGGAACCATCGCTGGGGTCAGGAGATAGCGGCCGTAGTGGATGGGAGCACCGGAAACTAAGGCATAGGTAGTTGTTCCGAGCGTGATATTGGTGGAGCTAATCGCGGTCACAGGGCCGGATGCTACGTCTTGCTTAGCCGAGACCCGGCTAACACCGACCACTTTACCGTAGCCGTTCAGCTTCAAGTCGACGATGATCTTACCTTCTAGTTGCTGGAGGAGATGGATCAAACGAGGAGTGACTCCAAATAGGCGACCGTCAATTTTGATACGGCCGTGGCCGCTGTTAACCGACTGGATACGACCTTTGACCGACGACTGGACGTGAACATTGCTGGCTGCGAAAGCACTGCCAGCTCCAGTCGCAAAAATCAAGGAGGCTGCAGCCGCCAATGGCAATCCCAAGCGAGTTGCTGATCGATGCATCAAGATCCCTTCCTTTCCTAATCTTAGTCAGAAGTCAAGACCCAGGATTTGGCCTTGTCGTGAGACTGAAGGAGTAGCTATATATTCGGCACTAAAGAATTGAAACGTGCTCCTTGACGAAGAAGGCCAAGGCACTCAAACCTGGTCGGCACCAGTATCAGATCTTTAATGCCGGGTATATAGTAAGACCATTCGGAACGTGTGATCCGATTTGGGGGGGTCCGAAACAGTCGTCTTTTAAAATTACCTTGCATCTCGGACAATCAAGGAAGGCCTCAAGAGGGGCACTGAAAATTCGACGAAAACATCCACATCCACTGCGAAAGCAATCTTAGCCCTGGTCAAAGAAGAACAGTCGGCGACGACTTTCCTGATGGGTTGGCGCTCACGCAGTGTCTGATATGGTTCTCACTCGGCCCTTGGGGTTGCGAATTGGGAATGAGACCCCTCGCCAAATGGTGGACGCGGTCCACGCGCGGTTCCCGTCGGTTCAGAATTTCACGGCCGAATCGGGCGTGGCGTTTCTTGAACTCAAAGCCCCCAATGAATTCTTGTGTAAACGGAATCTCTGTTCTACATGGAGACTTGGCGATCGGCCACGCTGTTCGCACAGACCTCTCGGTAAGCGTTAGGGTACTCACCCAGGTTGAATACTTCTCAAAAAACCAGGAGTTTGCGCCGATTCCAAGTTTTCGCCTGGAGGGATCGTCCATGCCTGGCTCCATCGGCCGTGATATATATTTCGTATTGCAATGACTCATGGGTTTTTTGAGCGTGGCCGCATACACTCGAACCTGGGTGCTGAAGCCTCACCTTGGGGCGGGATCTCACCGTCGGCCATCGTGGTTGGGGGAAGGATATTCGCCAGCGATTACCGGATCACGCGCGCGGCTTTGGGTTCAGGCCTGCGAGCGCCGGACGCTGAGGCTATTCACGTTCTCTTACTTCGGAACGGATGAAGCGAACACGGGTCGAGGCATCCACCGATCTATCGTCGACCCAGAAATTCAGAAAATCTGGGAGCACCCAGTGGTCTGACAAACAGTGCTTTAGAGCTAGCATCCTGCGATATTCACTGGAGTTGCCGCCCGGGTTTTGAAATCATCGATCGGAGTTCACCGAGCCCCGCATCGCGGCAACACGGCGGCGCATCGCTGACCAGATCATTTGGCGAGCTTGACGATGCTTACTTTCTCTTGGCCTTTCTTGGCCAGTTCGAGCCTTGGTCAATCGCAACGGCCGTAGCAGGGTAGCGTCGGCATCTCCAGATGTAATCTGGGGATGCCGGACAACAGCCACCCGCCAAGAAATCGGTGCTTTACGCCAGCGGTCTACTTGGAGACGTCGACGGTTAGTAAGCCGACCTGTTTGTTCGGAGCTAATGATCGATAATTCGGAGGAACGATGGCGAACTGGTAGACGCCAGGACTGGAAAAGACTTCGTGATTGTTGAATACTTCCGAGACTTGGTCCAAGACGACGTTTTGGTGGCCTTCGGCGGCATAGATGCCAATGCCGCCAGAGTAGCCGAGGTGCTCGGCGTCTCCCCACAGGGAGTCGAGAGCGTTGGCATTGGCCGGAACAAAAGCGAGACTTTGCCCGACCTTTAGTTGAATGGTCGAAGGCCCGAGGACATTAATGGCAGATTCCGAGGTCGTCCCGTTTTGAGACACCGATCCCATGACGAACCAGACCGGATGGCTCACCGCCGCGCTCAGCAACTGTTGAGTGGGCGTGAAACTGGTCGACCATCGGCCATGCTCAAATCCCTCACGAACCTGCAAATTGAGTGCATTTACCTCAAAGCCGTTCACGGTGGTTTGCAGTTTTTGAGCGGCCACCACGTCCGGCAATACTTCGGCCATGTGAACACCACTTGGAGAGACGAGCAGAGTGTCGATGTTAGACATTAAAGCGGTGGCGGCGTCGACAATGAATTCCACCGTGACTGCTCGCGTGTTTTGGGAGGCGGGCCCGATAAGGGTGGCTGATTCGCGGTAGGCAAATCGGGTTTGACTCGCAAAGACGGGGGTCCATTGTTCGGCATGAGTTTCTTCGCCGACAATGATCCAAGGATTAGCTCCGGCATTGCCGACGGTGGTGATTAATTCGTAATGATGGACGTCGTTGGTGAACGCCTGAGCGCTACCTAGGGTGGTTCTTTGAGGGAGTAGTTGTTGAACCGCGGTTGGCACGGTGGCCGCCTGCGACATGGGCATGGCTAAGAACACCGAAGCGGTGAATAAGTTACGCGCGTCGAAGAATTTGAAGTTTGACCATAAATCGTCGGTTCGGGGAAGCGTTCGACGCGGCCATCTTCAGGGTCTAGACAGTGAGAGAGTGGAGGAAAGACCGGTCTGGACCGGTGGAGGAACAGTTAGCGTGGCAAAATCCACCCATTTTATAGCAACCGAGTTGCACAAGCCGAAGTCAGGCCAAGAAATAGGCCGCTGGTCGCCACCGTCATATCGATCCGAGCGACCGACTATAGAGACCGGCGCCGTCTCAGATAGGGAGGACCTGCTAGTATCCGCCCCATTTGAACATCATGATCCAAATCGACATGGCAATCATCCCGCCGGCGATAAAAAACCCTAGGAAAAGGGGGACGACTTGCCAAGCCGGACCGCGACTCTCCCGAAGGTGCATAAAGATCCCCACTTGCACCCCGGCTTGACCGCCGGCCAGAATGAGAATGGCCACTAAGAGGGGACTGGCCGAAAATGTCCGATGGATTACCAACAGAAAGGACGTCAAGGTGAGTGCCAAAGAGAGGACATAGCCAACGATCTGCGAGGTTGGGAAGATTTCCTGGTGAAAATGGGGTCGAAGGAAGCCGAATTCAGGTTCGCCGCGTTCTTCATCCCAAATGATTTGCTCTGAGGGCTCTTTCGCCACATTGATTCCTCCTCAAGGTTTACAGGTAATCGCCATCGATTATGGCAAAAGAGGTTCGCCTTTGAACGCACCAAGCCACCCAACTCCCGCCAGGACCGGTTAGGTAATTTTGCCGAAGAGATAGACGAAGGTGAAAATGAACACCCAGACGATATCTAGAAAATGCCAGTACAGCGAGAAAGTGTAGAGCTTTCGGCTGGTTACTGGCGTCAGCCCGCGTCGGGAGAGCTGAAAGAGCAAGGTCACCGCCCACGCGATGCCGAAACTGACGTGGGCGCCATGGGTGCCGACCAACACGAAAAACCCGGACAGAAACCCGCTCACATGCCAGGTGATTCCATGCTGCACGTCGGTGACGAACTCGTGGATTTCGGTGGCAACAAACCCCGCGCCCAACACCAACGTGAGTACCAACCACGCCATCATCACCTTGGCATGCGACTTTCGCATGGCGAAAATGGCCATGCCGACGGTAAAACTGCTGGTCAAGAGCAGCAGCGTCTCCAACAGCGTGGACCCGTAATGGAAAATTTGATTGGGGGTGGGGCCCGCCATGATGCGACTACGGAAGACGGCAAATACCGAGAATAGACTGGCGAAGATGAGCATGTCGGAGACAAGAAACATCCAAAAGCCGGTGATTTTTATACTCTCGGCTTTCACCGAAAATTCTAAAGGCACGGGGGGCTTTGGTATCACTTTAGGATCGACGGGTAGACTCATCCTTGTAACCTCCCTAGCGATTGTTCGATATGCCGAATCTCTTCGGCCGAAACCTGTTTGTGTTCATCGTAGTCAAAGCCGGTATAAATCAGCGACCCGATGATGATGGCCAGGCCTAAAAAGGCGAGCAGCCACCATTCAAACACCATACCGAAGCCGAAGATGAAGAATCCCAACCCAAGGATGAAAGGCACGGGGGAATTCTTTGGTAGTTCGAGTTCACGGATGTCATTGGGCTTCAGTTGGTCGGCAATGGTAGCATGGTGCCGCTTCATCCACCAAAACATATCGCGGCTGGTGACGACCGGAACGCGGGCGAAGTTGTACTCGGGCACCGGCGAAGGCAAGGCCCATTCCAATGTGCGACCATTCCAGGGGTCCCCGGTGGCGTCGCGCGGCATTTTGAACAGACTCCACACGATGTCATAGACCAAGACGACAAATCCCGCACCCATGGTAAACGCCCCTAAGGTCGAAATCACGTTAAGCATATGCCAGCCATAGCCTAGCGGATAGGTATAGAGCCTACGAGTCATGCCTTCAAAGCCGAGCATGTATTGAGGGGTGAAGGTGATCCAAAACCCAATGAAAAACAGCCAAAAAGCGAATTTCCCCAAGCGCTCGTTGAGGGAAAATCCGAACATTTTCGGCCACCAGTAATGCATGCCAGAGAGGAGGCCGAAGAGCGTTCCGCCGATGAGCACATTGTGGAAATGGGCGATGAGAAAGTAGCCGTTATGCAGTTGATAGTCGACTGGGACCACCGCGAACATGACCCCGGTGGCTCCCCCGATGGCGAAGGTGGGGATGAAAGCAATTTGATAGAGCATGGCCACGGTCATTCGGATCCGTCCGCCCCACATGGTAAAGATCCAATTGAAAATCTTAACGCCAGTGGGAATGGCAATCAGCATGGTGGAGAGGCCGAAGAAGACGTTAACGCTAGGCCCTGCGCCCATGGTAAAGAAGTGATGGACCCAGGTGCCGTAGGCAAATAACATGATGGCCACGACCGAAAGGACCATGGCTGTATAGCCGAAGAGCTGTTTGCCAGAAAACGTGGCCACGACCTCCGAAAAAATACCGAAGGCAGGCATCACGACAATATAGACTTCAGGATGTCCGAAGAGCCAGAACAAGTTGACATACATCATGGGCATTCCGCCATGCCCTAAAGTGAAGAAGGACGCGTGAAACAGGCGATCAATGAGAGTCAGAGCCAGCGCTACGGTCAAAGGAGGAAACGCAAAGATAATCAAGGCAGAGGTCGTGAGCGTGGTCCAAACAAACAAAGGCATCCGCATGAAAGTCATGCCGGGAGCCCGCATGCGAATGATGGTGACTAAAAAGTTAATGCCCGTCATAGTGGTGCCGATACCAGCGATTAATAACGACATAAAGTAGTAGTTTTCGCCGACGCCAGGGGTGAAGGCACGCTCCGTAAACGGAGCGTAGGCCGTCCAGCCGGCATTGGGCGACCCGCCCAGGACAAAAGAGATATTTAAGAGCAGTGCCCCAAAAGCAAACAGCCAATAGCTAATGGCATTCAGACGAGGGAAGGCGACGTCGCGAGCGCCGATCATCAGCGGGACCACCGCATTGAACAGCGCAAAGATAAAGGGCATGGCCATGAAAAAGATCATGATGGTGCCATGAGTGGTAAAGACTTCGTTATATTCATTGGCACCAATCGGTTGGATGTTGGGCAAGGCCAAGTTGGTTCGCAACATCAAAGCGTCCACACCGCCGCGAAAAAGCATAGCTAGTGCGGAAATCAGATAGAGCACGCCAATTTTCTTGTGATCTACTGTGGTCAGCCACTCGCTCCAGAGCCATCTCCACTTCTTATAGCGAGTGAGCACGGAGACGATGATGATTCCCGCGCCGATAATCATCACGTCGGCTCCTAATTCAGTGGGCTGACGAACATTTTCAGGGAAGAGCGTGTGGATCATGTAGAGATAGAAGAGGTAGACAGCCATAAATGACATTTAGAGTCATCCTTTCCAAGCAGGTTTTAGTTCTTTTGAGGATGGTTCGACATGACCGGATACATCCCACCGCTAAGCCCAAACCCGTGAGTTGTTGATGGGAACGCAGAACGCGGATAGGACGAATATTCTTCGACGCCGACGGTGTTGAATCGAAGCAGACGGTGATAGGTGTCTAAGGTCATGGCTGGCTTCGAGTGCCTAATGTGAGCCGTCCAGGCGTTGAACGAGGGTGTAGACACCGCGCGAACATGAAACAGCATTTTTTCGAAGTCGATCCCTGAAAACTGAGCACTTCGGCCCCAGAAAAGGCCTTGCCGGTCGGCTTCAAGCCACAGCGGCAATACTCGCCCGGACATGGTGTATTCCATGCCCCCCAGTTCGGGTATCCAAAAAGCATTCATGGGGGAATCGGCGGTGAGTTCAAAAAGGACCGGCCGCCTGGTCGGAATTTCAATGTAGTTGACTGTGGCAATGTGCTGGTCCGGGTATTCGAACATCCATTTCCAATTGAGCGAGGTGACATCAATGACCAGAGGGTGGCTGCCTTTTGGCAGCCGAGCTAGCGCGTAGGTCGTCTTTACGGTGGGAATGGCTACCGCTGCTAACACTACGGCCGGGATAATCAACCAAAGCGATTCCATCAGCCGGTGGTCATGCCATTCCGGTGTGTAAGCATGCGGGTTGTTGGGGCGGTCGCGATAACGAATTAAAGTAAGGATTAATAGCGCGATGACAAAGGCGACGATAACCGCCATGGTTACGGCGGCGTATACGGTCAGATCTAATTCTCGTCGAGCTACGGGGCCAGCTGGGTGCAGCAGGACGTAGTGACTGCCACATCCAGAAATGAAGGGCATGAGGATTGTACCGGCCGCGACCAGCAACCACAATCTGGTTTGCGGACGGGTGCAAACTAGGAAAAATCCCCCGCGTTTTGGCATGGAATCTTCGACCTCGCTTCGCTCATGATGTCATGGGGAGTAGTATGTGCGTGAGCAAGGCGTTGCATGCGATGTTATCCAGATTCGACCAACAACGAGTGGACGACATGCTGTTGAGGTGGATACCGCCTGACCGGGCACGAAAAGGTAGTGGGTCTACACGATACGCTAGAACTTGGGAGCGACGTAGCATCTATCCTGAGGTCTCGGCGGTAGATGGCCTTTTCCGGTGAACCGAGAGCGGCTGTGGCCGATTCGTCAAGCGAGAGAGGATGCGATAAACAGCTGCTGTCTTTTCATCGATGGCGCATGAAGTTTGCACGCTGATATCTTGACCCACAGGTATGGGGTTCGGCTCCTGCGGAGTATCCTCGATTGGTATCACCTGCACGGAAAATGTAAGGTGGAACCGAGTTTGGCCCTGCGAGAGAAAACCATGGCTGGTCCGGTCGTGGGAGACCGGACGCCCTTTATGTGGCTCGGCTCAGTCGATGCGGCCATCGCGTATTAGGGTCCGACCAGATGAAGGCCCGGAAATTCGTGGACCAACTGATCGAGTATGTCGAACCTAATCGCCAGCATATCCCCGGTTACGCGTTACGAGCTTAACTCGTTTGCGCAATTTTAGTAATCGGGGCGAGAAGGCGAACAAGCTCTGTGTCGCCAAACGAAAGCAACAGCGTGACATGCGTGGATCCCGAGGCGGGTCGATGGTGCTGGAGAGTATCACCGCCTTGCCGAGCAATGAAGCACTTAAGGCGTGGTGCCGAACCCACACGTTCCGCTTCGACTGGGTCTCCTAGCCAAATGATCTGAAAGCGGAATCGATCCATTGGAAGTCAAACCAATCGATCGTGCTGGGACCAACGCTACTCTTCGAAAACTCTTCCGCTCTTTTTGCGAAGGCGATGCAGGAAGTGTCTAAGCAAGTGGACTGAGTTGGGGAACGCGTCCGTCCTTCGCCTGGGCGCTCGAGCCCTTCGTGGAGAAGTAGAGCAATCCCAATGGAATCATTCACAACCGCGGACTGCGACCGGTTGTGAATTGGTATGCATTGCGGAAAAGTTCTCGTTAGACGGACGCTCTTCGCCTCGCGATGGGTCGTTCGTACTCCGAGACGCTCAGGCACTATAAGGAGGCATCTATATGTAGTAACAAACTTAAGGTGCCCTCTGCCTCTTTGTTCGGAGGCCGAGGCTCGTGGGCGTGCTTGGTTGTGGCACTCTCATCATTTACTCGCGGTTTTTTCTTCAGGTCAATCCTATGATCCTCAAAAAATAAAAAATATCTGTCGAATTAACCAGGGGCAGTCTCGGATGCTGTGCCTGCAGCTCCCACGGATCACGAGCCCACCCTTTTTGCGATTCGCCGTCCACGTAGGTGGACGGCGTGACGAGTCCTTTAGCCAAATCGGGATATTCGCGCGACGGGCGATCCCCTCTATGGGAAAGTGTGGCCAGGAAATACTCTCGGTGTGACCATGGTCGACACCATCGTAACCGATCTTAGGGTCTGCGAAAAAATAAATTACGCATTTGGTGCCTGGGGTTTGATCATATAATTCCACTCGGGATGGAAGACTGCTGGCCCTAGGATAATCCGGCCATAGTCCCATCATCGACCCGGATTCTGGTTGGATACACGGTGGTGTCGAGTTGCGCTTGTACTGTAACTGTAAGCCCCGCATCGGTATGTGTGTTGGCGATTCACGATCGTGGCATAGGTCCGCAGCGCTCGCCCGCGCCAGTTAAGACTGATAAACGCAAATAACCGATGTTCAATCTTATTCCATTTACTGGTTCCGGGCGGGAAGTGACTGACATGAATGGTCAGCTTCGTTCGATTGGCCAAGGCTTGGAGGGACACCTTCCACAGGCGATTCCGCGAACCATTACTCCCTCCACCATCGGCCGTGATGTAGAGCTGTTGGGCGTTAGGGTAGCGGTTCTGCCCCATGTAATCCCACTACCGCCCAATACTTTCGGCTGCGAACGCAGCCGTGTCATGGTCGATGCCGACGCTGATCCAGCCTTCATTATGTGTAAGATCGTAGACGCCATACGGCGTCGCTTTCCCCAGGGCCAGCGAAGGGAAATCATAGACCTGAACCGGATCGGGCTGCCCTTCTCGTTGCCACTCCTGACCGCTATTTTTAACCTCTCCGACCAGTTCCTTTTTTTCGCGTCCACGGAAATCACCGGTTGATTGGCATCTTGAAAAGCGGCCGCTTTTCCGGCAATCCACTGAAATTGTAGGTCCCGATCCGGGTGATCCTTGGCTCCCTCGACGACTTTTTGGTTGGCTTGCAGGCTGTAGCCCGCTTCTCGCAAGAGCTGACTGACGGTGCGGTCACTGATCGTGTGCCCGTTGGCGCGCAGTTCTTGCGCGAGCTTCTGGGGACTCTTACTTGTCCACCGCAGGGCCGCTTCCGGATCGCCCCGCGTCACGGGGTTAATCAGCGCAGCGAGATCGGATTGTGGCGTCGGATCTTTCTCGGTCAACCGACGTCGTCCGGCCCCCGGGTTTCGCACTCGGTCCACAGGCATCACCTCAGGCTGATTCACGTGCCAGATGGTCAGACGTTCGCTATCGAGTCACCATTATCCTTCCGAAAATGTGGAATTAATTTAAGACGGGTGAGGAAGTTAGCGAGAACCCGATGGTCATTTAGTGCCGGCGTTGGGATGCTCTTGAGCCGGCCAGGAGAATCCTAAAAGAGACCGTTCGGGTCCCAGAAAACCATGTCGGGAATAGCGGAAAAAACTAGGTGGACACGGAGTGCTCCGAGTCCACCTAGTGAATGCGCGATGATTTTTCGGACCGTATCTTGGCTACGGGGTGACCCCGTTATTAACCCCTAGCACTGCTGAGGACCCACTGTCGCTGGTTGACGAAGCGGTCAAGGCGATCCCATTCGTCCCAGAGACGTAGTGGGTCAGATTGATGGTGGTGGTCCCATTGGCCAGAATCGGCACGGTTGGATTAGCACCCGAAGGCGTGACGACTGCGGCAGCATTGGGGGTGGCTTGAAGCGTTAAGCTAGCCCCATTAGAAAGGGTAACCGCGATCGTCTGCAGCCCGTCATTGCTGACGGTCAAGAGCGCACCTTCGGCGTTGGGGGTGAAACTGACACTACCTGTCGCGTTGGCGGAATCCAAACGCATTGCCGCCAGGTTAGCCGAATTCACCAAGGTGAAGGTGGGAAACTCGGCCGGGTCAAACGCGTTGCCCACGCCTGGGGTCAGCCAGATCCATCCCACCCGTCCGCTACCCGGGTTGTAGTTGACGAGAAAATCCAAGCCGAAGTTTTGACCCGCCTGAAGGTTGAAGTCGGGAAGGTCGGCGACCGGAATCGCTGCTTCATACCACATGTCACCAGCGCTGGGACCGGGGACTATGGTCACCTTGACGTTGGCCAGGGGCCCAGTTGTGGGATCCCATTCATACGTTTGAATGCCGTCCGGGGTCTGAGCGAACCCCAACTCCGTATCCCCATCGGCGGCGTTATAGCCAGTCGTCTTCGTATCCTTAGGATCGAGGAAAACCTGAATACTGTCGCCCGCCCAAATGTTGCCACCGGTATAGGGCTCATAAAAAGGCGAGCTACTGGTTACTTGGGCAGCATAGTAGAGATACTGGCCATTCCACATCGTGTAGGCGGTAGCCGATTCCAGCGACGGCGTCCAATTGAGAATGCCCGAGTCTTGGTTGGCTTGATTGACTTGCAAGGGAACCGCATTGGTCCAATCCTGGAAGGTCCCGGTCAGTTGGGACTGACCGTATACCGCTTCATAGGCGGAGATGATCGTCGAGGCGGCAACCGTTGCCGAGGAAGAACTAGCGCCTCCCGGGCCGCCGGGTCCGAGCGTTGGCCCAGAATTTGGCGGTAAGAGAGGTGAGGCGAGAAGATTAGGCGGGCTGGACCCTGGCGTTTGGGAATCGGCAGAGGATGGAGAGGAATCTAGAGTCACCGATGCGTCCGCGGTCAGCGTATACTGATTGCCCGTACTGGACTCGAAACGATCGAGACTAAACGCCATGGTGGAGGACTCCCCCGATGTCAGGGGGCCAAAGGTCTCAGAAGGGGTATAGGTAGCCGCCGCGGGCGAATAAGTGGCAGCGGTAGTGGTGAGCGGTGCCGCTTCCCATCCTGAGGGCAGAGTCAAATTAACCGTACCACTTTCAGAGACATTGAGTTGATTAGTGACGGTGAGACTCAGGTTGGGTAAGCTTCCTGGCACACTGGTGAGATTTTGGAAAGTCATGGTGACCGCAGGAATGCCGCTCTCGGTGCCGGATTGCACCAGATGGGCGAGCGACGAAGGCGGAATGGGAGCGACGAGATAAACCGGTTCCCCATTTAAGGGCACGATCAGTTTTCCATCTTGAGGAACAATGGGGTTTCCCATCCAGTCATAGGCTTGGATGGGACCAGGAGGAAGCGTAAGGGTGCCGGTTTGCGTGGGGGACCACAGCGCGACCAAGGATTGGTTTTGATTTTGAAAGACAAAGGCGCGCACTGCGGTTCCCATCTCGATGGGATTGGCGGCGGCCACCGAGGTGTATCCGTTTAACATCGCGGTCATCCCCGCTAGCGCGGCGTAGGACGGCAGGGGGTTCAGCGCGGCGTTAAGTTCTCCGTAGCCTGCGGCAGGGTATTGCCACTCGAACATAAAGTATTTGTTCAGCGAGCCGGCTAGGCTTTGAAGAGCGGCCCGGACCAAATATTCGGCTTGCTCGGTCTCGGTGACGCTATTGGTGCTCCATCCGTTTTCGGTCATCCAGATGGGATCGCTTCCCACGCCATTTTCGGTCATATACTGGCGCAGATTCTGAACTCCCGTATAGAATTCCGCCAGTGAGGGATAAGCGGCGCCGGGATAGTCGTGAATGGAAATCCCCGTGTAAGAGCCCTTCGATGTGGGAATGATGGTATCTTCGGTCCAGTCGTAGGCCAGGATGGTCGCCGAGGGTTCGATGGCTTTGATGGTGGCTGCGGCCGAATTGACCAATTCGGCGTATTGTTCTGGTGTGCCGCCCCAAAAAGCTGGCGTAGACGGTTCGTTCCAGATTTCCCAAGCGGTGATGCCGTAGGTGCGCCAGCCCTCTTGTTGGGCAAGTGTACCGCCAGGCATATAGCGCTCAACAAGAGCGGCCAAATACTGGTCATACTGTTGGACGGCGTTGGGAAAGTTCGCGGGCGCATAGGGATCTTTCACGTAGCTTCCCCAGTAGTCTACCAAGCCGAGCAAGTTTTCATGGGTGCTATGCCCGGCTTCAAGCAGGCCGTCTGAGGTGTTCCAGTCGTAGACCCCGGCTTTGGGTTCGGCATATGACCAAGTGAACTCGGTGCGCACCCATTCGATTCCCTGTTCCTTGAGCAAAGAATCGACGTTGACCCATTGGGCTTCAAGGGCGCTGGTGATATCGCCGTAGCGATTGCCCGGGCCGTTGATGCCAAACGCAGAAGACGGATCCACGACGTTTTGGTTTTGGGCCGGCACTACCGTCGCCATACTGTTGGTGGTGTTTTCCACTGGGGCAGTCGAGGTGCTCTGCGCCAAATCCTGTGGAGGCACCACCGGAAGGTTGGGTGCAGTGGGTAACAGAGTTAAATTGTGTCCGGGAGGAGGCGTCATGGCCGGCCCAGGAGAGACGAGAGAGTTGGCCGGGGCGTGGGTTGAGGTGGCCGGGAACTGAGGAATGTAGGTCAGACTGCTTTTTTCATTGGTTAAGCTAAAGGTGGTATTGTAATACCCGTAATCCAGGTTGGGCACGGCGATGCTGGCCGTCGCACTTTGCCCTTGAGGAAGGACCATCGGCACTTGGCCTTGGTTGATGGTGGATCCATCGAGCGAGGTCACATCATAGTTGACATAATAGAGTCCGCCTTCGCTGCTGTTGTTGGCCTGAAGCCTTGCGGTGTATGAAGCGTTGTGGCCGGTATAGATGGCACTAGACTGGTTCGGGGTGACTGTTAAGGTCGGTGGCGCAGGATACACGGTAAAGTTTTGAAAAGTCACATCGGCGTGGCCGGAGGCCACACCCACTGCGGTCAAAGGCCCGGTGTCGGCGAACTGACCTGTAATCGTCCACTGACTAGGTTCTTGACTACCGCTAGCCCAGATCTTACCCCCCACCCACGTGCCGTCGATGACCATCATCATCTGATACGATTGGCCTGCCTGAACGGCAAAGGGTACGACGGCCGGCGTGCCGACGTTTTGATTGATGAGATCGAGATTCCCTTTGTCTAAGACCAGATCCCATTGGGAGACACCGGTGTTGGGGGCGCTTCCGCGACCAAAGACGCCGATGCGGTAATATTCCGCAGGATCGACTTGATTGATAGTAAAACTAGTATCGATGACTACGTTTTGACCAATGTTGGGCACCGAAGCGGTTTGGTTTTCAATAGCGACTCCGGTATTGCCGTAGTTGGTGCTGACTAGGCCGCTTGAGTTGACGCTCCAATCGCTTCCCCGGGTGGGGACAAAGGGGGCCAGTGTGCCGGAAGAGAAGTCATCGGAGAATAGCGGCGTCGAGGAGTACAACGTTCCCTGGGACGTTCCTGGGGGTTCTGGCGGCGCCGTCTGAGCTAAGGTGATGGTCATCGACGAGGCGACGAGAACCACGCCTAGGCTAATAGCGGCGACCGTGCGTGAGAGTTGCTTAAGTCTCAAAAAGAACACCTCCATGGCATTAATGAAACTGCTTTCAATTACAAATCTAGATAGTTCAGAAATCTAAGTCAAGAATATAGAGCAAATATCGGTAAAGATGGATTTTTTAATATTCGCTGCGTAGCGATAGCGTCGGATCAAAATGACCCTCAGAGGGTATGCCAAGGGAAGAATGTCGGGCGTGACTTTGTGAAAGCAGGTGGCACAACCTGCGTTGCTTCAGTTCGAAGAGAAGGCAAGATTGTGAATGAAGCCAGAGACGTGGCGAGGGTTGATAGGAGGCCAAGGCAATTTAGGTGCCCGGTTGGGTCCTTGAATGCCTTAGCCCCATCACGAGATTACGTTTTCGACGGTAGCTTTAGCCAACGTCCACCGCGGGCCTGGGTGCGCAGTTCGGTTTGAAGCTTCTCCAAATTAAAGGCGGTAGGGTCAAAATTGCCTTCGACCCAATCCTTCATTTCTTCATGTTGGGGGTGTTTGGGGTCCGCAATGATAGTTAAGAAATCTAAGTAGCCATAGGCGCCTCCAATATCTTCTGGAGGATTAGCCTGAGCGCCCGCCAAAATGCTAGGCACGGTTTCCCCTGGTTCGATCGGTCGAATTTTGCGGACGGTGATGCGGTGGTGCCAGTCATCGCCGAAGTCATAGACGTATTCGAATGCGCTGCCCGGTTTGAGTGATAGGTCTTGGAGATGCACACGAATCGCATTTTTCGCGTCAATGTCGGCATCGGGATCGCTGTAGTGCTCTCCCGCGACTTCGAACTCGTAGAGATGACTCCCGCTCCAACCCATTACGATTTGAATAGCTCGACTGAGTTGAGAAAGGGTCAACGAGTCGGGAATAGTAAACCGCCGCCAAACGCGAGGCGTGACCTCCAATAAGCTAACCTCTAACTCATAAACTAAGGAAGCTTGTTCCGAGGTTGACTTGTTTGCATCGGCTTTTGCCTTTGTCTTGTCCGTGGTGGTAGGCGCACCGTCCACGGAGAGAATGGTGCTGAGAGGATTTCTCAGTTCCAGCGGGACCACCAACATTTTTTCTCGACGGGATCCGAGTTGCATGCGACCGACGAAGATTAGACCGCGTTCGCGCAGTCGACCGATTGGCGACTGGGGGGGCATGGAGTCCCAAAAATAGCTGTCTGGGGTTTCGTCTCCGTAGGTTCGCGAAATGCTCTGGTATTTCACCACACCGCCTTGGCTAAGGACCTTGGTGAGAATCTCGCGTTCGTCGCTGTCTAATTTAGCGATCAGATCAGAAAGTGTTTGAGGATTGCGCAACCGTTCAGCTATGGCTTCGACCTTCTCCCGTTTGACTCCGGTCATCGGAATTCCATGGGCTCGCAACGCAGCGCTAATCCAGGTCGCCGGGTATCGGTTTAGTCCGGTGGTCAAAGCGATTTTTGGGGAGATAGTGGCATCGTCTACTTTTTTATACAGGCCGTATTCCATACCGGACATAAATGGTTCAGGGTCAATAATCAGTCCGTGCCACATTCCTTCGCCTGCCTTGGGTTTCCTCGCCATGGGTTATTGCCTCCTTGTTCCAGTCTCTCACTATTATCACCCAAGCTGTCTGATTTCGACAACTAGTGCTAATGGGGGTGTTGGGGTAGTGCAGACAGCAGCGGATGATACCTGTCGCCAATCACCGGGTTCTGTTCCTTCGCCCGGAGGAATTGGGGCAAGAGCATAGAATACTATGAAGATATGAGAGTATCGCCTCAGAACAAAGAGGGGAGACGAGTGTTAAACTAAAAAAAGAGAGTTCCTCGGGCGAGTGTCTTCAATGCCACGGAGTGTCAGGGTCCGTCGGATTTCTTAAAACGAAGGCGGAACGGAGTGGACCGTATGCGCTCTGTGATGAAAGTGCTTGCTTCAACCATGGTGCTTATCGGATTGGTAGTTGGCCTAGACGGATGCGGAATGATTCAGGCGGAGGCGAGTCGAACGAGTCCATCCCGAACTCCGCCCCGCGTGATCCAAGCGGAATTCGTGCCCGCCGACAGTTGGAGCAATCTCCCGTCAAGCCGCGGGTATGTGGCGCACTATGTTTCAGTGTTTCACGGCTGGTGGATGCCCCTGAGCTTAGTTCGAGAAATTATGACGGATATTGGAATTTCCACCACTTTCGACAAAGACAGGCTAGAATTTATCGCATCCGCAATGGGTGCGACGAATCTCCGGTCCACCCCGGCGCCCCCGACTGGAGAATTTATTGCCCTGGATATGCCTGGCTATGCTGCGGTATGGCTACCGCTGTTGCGAAAACCGGGATCAGGCACTCCATACTTGCCCATTGTCAAAACTGTTGCCACCCTTCGTCGCCTGCACATCAAAATGCGGTGGCATATAGATTCTCAGACCAAGGAAATCACCTGGACACTGGGAGCACCCGATTACCGCGCAATTTTCGTGAGCACCCGGATGAAGCCTGATGGGTCTGAAACAGCGGGGGGAATGCTGTGGGTGCATGACGGCACCACCTGGATTTCAGCCAATACCTTGGGCAATGCCTTGCAACAGGCTGGCGGGATCGGGGTTCAGTGGCCGATTAATGGCCATGGCGTGATCGAACGCGTTGAAATCTCAGTTCCCCGAGGGATTCATGTCGACGGGACATTGCCGTCAGGCCATGCTTCCAAGGGCATCAGGGAAGTTCCTCTTTTGATCAATGGACGTCGCATGGGTTTTGTACGCTGGTCGACGACGCCGGATGGCACCTACTATTTTTCAACGAAATCGACGCTGCCGCTGATTCATCGGATCAACTTGTCGAGCCAGTGGACGGGTTCCTCCCAGGGCGTCGTCCACTGGGAACTCAACCAGGCAAACGTTAAGAACAAGGTCCGGTCAAAGTTTGGCAAACATTTGGGCTGGCGCCGTGTTTTGAGGAAGTGAACAGTGATCTGTCCGTCGCAGTCTCGCATTGCGTGTGCGCCAGGGACAGGATGAAAGCCTCCCAGGAAGACGCACCGTATTGGGACGAACATTGAAATGGCTAGAGACTTTGTGGCCGGAGTCGCCTACTGTGGAGAGGACGGCCTCAAGCAGTGCTTCAAACGATGCCCAAAGGCGCTTGGCCACGTTTTTGTCCGCTAGTTCGAACCCAATCCGGGAAAACCGCAGGCCTAAGGATTCATAGCCCTCAACCCGGCACTAGGACGCCAGAGAAATGTCAACGATGTCACTGACGGTGACGTGGGTGATTTGGACATTAAAAATCTTGCGCTTGGCATCGTCCTCACCGCATAGGCTGCTTCGTTGCGTTGAACATAACGCCCGCGCATTCCCCTTCTTACGCGCAAGCCAAAAAGGGGTCAAGCGCAAGGCAGCCAAAAGGCAGCCTTGGAGGCTTTTCTTGGAAACCTTGAGCCTCGACATCGCGTTTCACCGTCGCTAGCCAGGCGCTGCCGACACTTCCCACGTAATAGGCGCGATGCCAAAAGTAGGGGGCCCAATAGAACTTCCGTAAGTGGTCAGCAAAGCGGTTCCGCATCCGACGCGAACTGCCGATTTGAAGTGGTTGATCAAGACGGAGAGATTTAACGCGGGATGGATACCCATCCGAAGAACGGTCCGAAGGCGCGCCTGGGGAGATCCGCGTCAGCCGGCTGGGGCCAACCGTCTCGGCGCGTAACTATTTAGGTATACCAATCGCAGTGGTTGGGCTCCTGTAAGCGGCACGAAATTTTCGGTACGTCCAGCGTGGCAAAGGGCAACGCCGATTAGGGATGGTGTCGGCCATCCTTAATCGGCGTTGTTGGGTAGGACTGCGCTATGACGGGTC
>JAMCVM010000087.1 GCA_023475835.1 Bacillota bacterium
CACTGCCGACGGCTACCGTGTTAGCTCAGGCAATGATTAAAGAAGGTTTGAAGAATGTGACTGCCGGAGCCAACCCGATGGGTATCAAGCACGGGATTGAGCGGGCCGTTGAAGTGGCCGTAGAAGAAATTCGCAAGATTGCCAAACCCATTGAAGGTAAGGCAGCAATCACCCAGGTCGCGGCTATCTCTGCCAACGACGAAGAAATTGGCAAATTAATTGCCGAGGCGATGGAAAAGGTTGGGGCCGATGGCGTTATCACGGTTGAAGAGTCCAAAACTATGGGGACTACCTTAGAAACGGTTGAAGGTATGCAGTTTGACCGAGGATACATTTCCCCCTACATGGTGACGGACACCGAGAAGATGGAAGCGGTATTAAGCGACCCCTACATCTTAATTACGGACCGTAAGATTTCTGCTATCCAAGACCTGTTGCCGGTATTGGAGAAAATCGTACAACGCGGTCGACCGTTGCTGATTATCGCGGAAGATATTGAAGGAGAAGCTCTTGCCACTTTAGTCGTCAACAAGCTCAGAGGAACCCTGACGGCGGTTGCAGTCAAGGCACCGGGCTTTGGCGATCGGCGTAAGGCCATGCTTGAAGACATCGCGACGTTGACGGGCGGTCAAGTGATTTCTGAAGATATTGGATTGAAGTTGGAAAACGTGACCCCCGAGATGCTCGGTCAAGCTCGCCAGGTGAAGGTGGCCAAGGAAGAGACCACCGTGGTCGAAGGACGTGGGGCGCAAGAGGAGATTCACAAGAGGATTCAAGTCATTCGCAAGCAAATCGAAGACACGACCTCGGATTACGACAAAGAGAAGCTGCAAGAACGGCTGGCTAAACTTTCGGGTGGAGTTGCGGTCATTGAAGTGGGTGCGGCAACCGAAGTGGAACTGAAAGAAAAGAAGCTCCGCATTGAGGACGCTCTCTCCGCAACTCGCGCAGCCGTAGAAGAAGGCATTGTTCCTGGCGGCGGCACGGCGTTTTTACGCGTGATTGCAGGTATTGACAAACTGGAAGCTGAAGGCGACGAGCGCATTGGTATCAACATTGTCCGCCGCGCACTGGAGGAACCAGTACGTCAGATTGCCAACAACGCCGGAATTGAAGGTTCGGTCGTAGTCAACCAAGTGAAGCAGGAAGCCGGGAACTATGGCTACGATGCCTCTACTCTGAAATTTGTCGACATGGTGGCAGCGGGCATCGTGGACCCTGCCAAGGTCACGCGTTCCACCTTGCAGAATGCGGCTTCCATTGCGGCCATGCTGTTGACCACCGAGGCGCTGGTGGCGGATAAGCCAGAAAAGAAAGAACCGGCTGGTGCTCCTCCAGGAATGGGCGGCGGCATGGGAGACATGATGATGTAGTTTCCATCCATATGAAGAGGGCCTCCGCATGGTGACGGTGCGGAGGCCCTCTTTTTGGATCCCGACAGAAGAAACCCAGGAAACGGGTTCGTCCTGAGACGATTCTGGAGGTGGAGGCCTTGGTGGAGGCGATCGAGGCCGTTGAAGCCCAGACTATCGGCAGTGCTTTTTGGTCGTGTTTTCTTCGATCATTGACACTCAGTCTAAAGGGGTATCGGGGGCTCGGGACTTGGCCCATAGTCGGCCGCACAAAGTTGCGGACAAAGCGCCCAAGTCGGCCAATCCTTCGATCTCACCGCAACCTCTCCGCCGTATGATCGACTAGGTGCGTGCCAACAAGTTTTCTCTCGTGTAGATGGGAAATCCGCTAAAAGTCCCAGCTCTGAAGCATGCTATTGCCACCCCTTGCCTTGCAAGGGGTTCGAGGTCTCGGTCAAAAAATTAACCGTCGGGGGGCTGGTATTCCATTTTCGTCTGTGCCATCATGGTACGTACAGCCGATCTCACGTCTTCGGACTCTGACGTCTGGCACCAAACTCCCAGGCGGCGATTTTGATAGCGAATCCCGAAAAATTGGCACCGAATACGTTCCCCAATCGAAAAAGTGAGTTCACGTCGTCGGACGAGGAGCAACAGGCGCGCCCAGTCGACACCAAAACCTGATTCAAAACGGTGCTGGCCTGGCTCCCCCGATGGATCGAGGCGATCCCTCCCGAGACGTTCGAAACCGTGATCGTGAAGACGATCCATCGATTACTAAAAAACGGGCAATTACGGCACTGGATGGTGCTCAACCACTACTTGGCGGCCGTGGATGGCGCCGTCAAATGGGGAGCCCCGTATCAATGGGCCGAAGAAGCGCTGAAAAAGAAAACCGACGCGGGCACGTGGTATCAAGCGTATGTCGTCGAAGTCGTCTTGGTCTGTCCCCAGAGGGTCACGTTGCCGCTTTTGCCGAATTTTCTACAAATCCGGTTGACGCCGCTCCGGCGACCCCACAGGATTCGGAACTCAAAGCGTTTTATCGGGTGGCGAAACGCCTCCACGAGGCGTTTCCGCGTTGGCCTCTCGTCTTCCTCTTCGACGGCCTCTACCCTAATGGCCCGTTGTTTGAATACCTTGACCGACTCGGATGGCAGTTCATGATCGTCCTCAAAGCCGGGAACCTGTCCGCCTGGCAGAAGGACGCCACGAAGTGGTGTCAACTTAGCGATATCTGAATACACCGAAGAGAGGTACTAATTCGGCGTTTTGAGAAGAGTACTGGCGTTTTCGGGATTGCCTACGCGCCGTTTTGACCCCGACGCGGTCGAAAGGCATGGCATGGGTGGATTCCTGCTGAGGCTTCGAGAACGAGAGTGGCTGGCCGAGCATCGCGAGGGCGTGGGGTTTTCAGCCGACGAAAGGCATTATTCGTCAGAATATTGCGCCGTATAGGGGTTGGGACTGTTCCCTTTAGGAGTTCGCTCTAAAGGGAACGGCGACGTTTATGGGAATAGCGGTTGGCTCGCGGTGCGGCCGGCGCGGAAACTGCCGATTCGGCCGAATCGTCGTCACGTGTTTCCGAATCTCATGAATAAAGTCCCAAAACGCCCGATTGCGAACGTCGGCATCCTCGGCGAGCAGGATCGTGACCCACGCATCCTTCCACTGTCCCACCGCCACACTCGTGTTGATTTTATACCGTGCGTACTTATAGTCCTCGGGATGCTCCGCTTGCTGGGCATCCCACAAGGCCTGGACTTCGGTCTCGGCCAAGGCACACAAATTGCCTAGAAGGACGGTAGCCTGATGCTCCGGATAAATCGCCGCTGCCAAAATGCCCGCAAAATTAGCGATCTCAAACCGATTTTTGAGGACATCAAAATGGACCTCGACACCCCAACGGCTAAAATACACCGCCCCAGCCCTTTCGTACGGCAACTCTTGCGCCGACACATTGGTGGCGAGGATTTCCGTCTCGCCACTGGACAAGAGGAGCTTGATCGGCTCTTGCCCATCGACTGATATCGGTGCCGACGGGTAGGGCACTTGGCTAGCGGCATGGAGGTTTCCGCTTGGTATGGTGCTGGAACGAATGAGTTCGGCATCGGCTATACCCCCTCCCCATGCTTCGGTACGCCAAGACTCCTTAAACAAGCAACCACTTGGTGCGGGCGTCTATCAGTCGATGCGCAAGAGCCGCTTGATCACACGCAGGCGCAATACGGTGCCCACTGGCACCGGGTGTCCCTGGGCGGCAAACTCCCGGGCCCGCTCCGGCGTGACCGTGATCGTCACCCCCGGACTGCGCCGAGGGCTTCCCACGCATCACGCTCAACGGGGCCAAACTCTCCAGGGTAAAATGTCGAAGGAACACGCATGAGATAGTATTCGCC
>JAMCVM010000205.1 GCA_023475835.1 Bacillota bacterium
GGTTTTATTGTCTCCGTATGCGTCTTCCAATCCAGTGGACCACCAAATCTAATGCTTCCTGCCCCTCGTACGAAGCTTCGTCCGATCCAATCAGCCTCCTGAATCCAATTTGTATGACATGTCATCACTGATGACATGTCATACAAATGTCCACCGCAAAAATCGATCGGATGGGCGAATTTGCTTCAAGGAAATACGCTTCCGTAAAGTAAGTCGGTGGAGACTCGTCCCTACAACCTGACTGATCTGGGGATGTATGTATATTTAAGTGCATCGTTCTCGTTCTCTTTAGACACGGCCCCATCCCGAACGGACGCCGCGGGTCACTCGCATTTGGAAAGCGCACTAGACTTTCCCGATGTCACTCCGATCGGCAAATAAAGACTAAACGGAAGGGGAAAACTGACTGGACGGCCTCCGATCAATGCATGAGATGGCATTGGCCATCGAGTGGCGCCCCGATCGTGCGATCCTTACACCACGGACTTTCCCGTTCGGCCGTTATACTGCGCGCGGGTCATAGTTTTCGTTTTTGGCAGAACGCCATCGTCTTGGAAAACCATTATGCAACCAGGGGTTGAGACGCCCACAGCCTCAGACTTCCCTGGGTTTCATTTGCGGAATAATTCGGTCTTCCGCGACGGTTGCTGTGCACAATAATTCAAATTAAGGGTCATTACTGCAATACTGTACTATAAAAAGAAATATATAGTCATTATTTGGGCCTTAGTCCCGGTGCCGTTTTCCGACTACCGAAACGTAAAAAACCCAAAGATAACTGAGTAGACACTCGATTCCGTTATCTTTGGCATGGCGGTTATGCACAGGTTATCAACAAAAACGCTATGTTCAAAATTCGCCACCCCGCGGTATTTATATCCGTTATTATAATTCTCTCTATTATCCTATTAGTCGCGCTAATCAGTCTGATCTCCGATGATGTCAATATCTATGGGTTTATTTGATGACGTTCCCCTACATATCGCGCAGCGTCGCGCTATCACCCAGATCCATCCGTGTGCTAGGGTTGCATCCCCCGATCCCAACTGGGGAAGTCTGAGCCTTGGTATCAAACCGTCAAATTTGACCCGCGCGCAGTATAAAATCGGCAGAAAATGTGTGGGTAAGAATTCATCATCGCGAAAATTTGAGAAATCGGTTAAGATCTCTATAGAATCTTTGGGATAAGGATGGCGATCAACAAGATGGAGGAGAGTACCGGGCCCAAGGGAGCCCACTCGACCACAGTCGACAAGGCAATCAGCGTAATACAATACTTGGCTGAACACCCGGAAGGAGTCGGGGTGAATGCGTTGTGCCGCGAATTAGGGACGCAAAAGCCAGGTCTTTTACGGATTTTAAACGCGCTGACCGATGCCGCTTGGGTCATCAAAGACCCGCACTCTCTACGTTATCGCCTCGGTTATCATCTTTTGACGCTGAGTGCCCAAGCTTTGTTAGGTCCTCACTTTCAAGAAATCGCCCATGAAGGCTTACGCCAACTGGCAACATCGACCAACGAAACCGCCAATCTCGGCGTTTTAGATCAATGGAACATCGTCTTTATCGACCAAGTGGAGGCCGTGCAGTCGATTCGTCTTCAGGTCCGAGTCGGTTCACGGGGACCCGTGCACTGCACAGCGCTGGGCAAAGCCTTAACCGCCTTCCTACCGACCGACCGCTTGCAGTTGCTGTGGCGGCTGGCACCATATACTCAGTTTACCGCGAACACCCTGGTCAGTTCTGACGATCTATCTATGGAACTCGGTCGAGTGCGGCAAAACGGATTTGCCATCGACGATGAAGAGCATCGCGACGGGGTCCGGTGTGTCAGTGCTCCGGTGCGCAACTATGGCGGAGACGTCGTGGCGGCCTTGAGTGTCTCTGGGCCGGCAACCCGGATTCGCGATGAGGTGCTGTCCCATGTGATTCAACAAGTCACGCAAGTAGCGCATGAAGTGTCTGCCCAACTCGGTCATCGAACTCAGACGTCCGGGCCAGGTTAAACGAAACTCCCGCGCATTCCCCTGCCCGGATCGAAGGCCAGCAGGGAGTCGAGTTAGCCAGCAGGGCTAAAGCACATTCCCGGATGAAGAAATCGGATTTGCGCTGCCAGGAAGCATCGGTTAGCACGTCTTCCGCCCAAAAGGCCCGGATTCGACCTCAACTCGGCCTGGGGCCAGGTCCGGGTCCGGGTCTGATTGACGCACCACCAGTACTGCCAGCACTCGCCCTATCGCTCGTCGCTGAAAAGCTCACCAAAAAGCCCACGGACTTAGCCAAACCATAGACCAAAGGAGTTAGCCAAAACAGTCCAGTCTTGTTCCCTAATGGAGGTCCGGTCCCAATCACCGGACCTGGTCTTAACACCCCGTGCAATCGCTGCGTTCGACCCTCGGAGGACGGTTATCGGCGTGCGGCTTACCATTCGGCGAGCGTCCCATCGTCATTTCTCCAGATAGAATCCGGCCAAGTCCAGGCCCCGTCTTGCCTTCGCACGGCATCTTCATGGATGGCAATTCCAAGCCCTGGGGCGTCGGATATCGTCAACCGCCCTCGATCGGGTTGAAGATCGATCGGGCCGGTAAGATAGGTTACCATTTCTGTTCCCGCCGAGCCTTGATCCTGATGGTGGTAGTGGATTCCTTGACTATGCTCTTGCCATACTGCGTTCGGGATGGTGGCCACCACCTGGAGAGTAGCGGCCAAGGAAATGGGCCCATTGGGGCAGTGCGGTGCCACGGTGACGTCGTACGCTTCCGCCATGCGCGCAATTTTCTCCAATTCGTGAATCCCCGTCAAAGAAACATCCGGTTGCACAATCGCCAGACTCCTTTGTTCCAGCACCGCTTTATAATCCCAACGATCCATCCACCGTTCCCCAGCGGCCAGCGGAATTGCTAAATTGGCCAATTCCGGCAGCAAGTCTTTATGCTCGGGCAAGACCGGCTCTTCCACCCAGAGCAAGTGGTAAGGCTGCAATTCCACCAGCAAGGTCTTAGCCATAGCCCGATGGACTCGTCCATGAAAATCTAGGGCGATACCAAAATCTTGGCCCAGGTGTGATCGCAAGGCATCTACGCGCTCCACGACCGCTTCCACCTCGCTATAGTCGGCGAGATAGTGCATCGGTCCGGTGGCATTCATCTTGATCGCCTGGTAGCCTTGAGCCCTTCGAATATCCGCCTGAGCTACCACGTCCTCCGGCCGATCTCCACCGATCCAGGCATAGGCGCGGATAGATTCTCGCACCCGCCCGCCTAAAAATTCGTACACCGGCAGCCCGTAGCGTTGACCTTTGACGTCCCATAAAGCTTGCTCAATCGCCGCCAGTGCCGTCATCATGATGGGTCCACGCCGAAAAAACGCGCCGCGAAATAACCGCTGCCAGATTTCTTCAATCGCATTAATCGGCTGACCCACGATGTTTTCTGCCATGTCAGCAATCGCACCGCGAACCGCCTGAACACGTTTGGGGATAATGGCTTCTCCCCAACCCACCAATCCGTCGCTACTTTCCATACGGACGAAGATCCACCTCGGCGGCACCTGGAAGGTCTCGATTTTCCTGATCTTCGTGACGGATCCCCCTTTCCGCTATAACGTGCTTAAGCATATTTGCACAGACCCATGCAGAAATCTCCTAGATCTGCACATTCCTGAACACGTCTGGAATTGTTCGCTCTTTCGGAGGCCGCAGTTTTGCTCCTAGCCGTCTCCGGCATCCCTCCGCAGGGTCGGAACCGC
>JAMCVM010000008.1 GCA_023475835.1 Bacillota bacterium
TCGCCTCAATGTCCGGGGCTTCTTCTGGATTCAACTTCCCTACGTCGGGCAGGGTCTGCCACGTCGCCGGTCTCTCCGTGCCCGGATACGTCAAGGCAGCGCAGACATCTGCACAGAGGGAGAGCAACTGCCATCCGTATTCGTCTTTCCTAGAACCATATCCGTGGCGGCGAAGACGCAAGATTTCTTGCAGAGCCCGCTGATGATATTGAAAAAACTGGGTCGGATTGCGTCGGAGAAAGTCCGACAGCAAGATGGACCGAGCCGTCTCATGAACCGCGAGCCCCGATAATGAGGGCCACACAAAGGATAGGTCGGACAAGGCATGGAAGCGTGGAGTCGAACACACGGTACCTGTAATCACCGACAGCAAATGCTGATCCGCGCGGTGTGCCACCACTAAGGCATCCACAAACGGATGGAGATCCACCGCGGTCACATCGCGAAGGAGTTCCGCCGAAACTTTGTGGGCGACTAACGACAATCGCTCTTCCATTCGTTGCGGATACTGGCGCAAATAGGCGGCGCAGAGGATAATCCCGAGCGGAAGCCCACCGGTTTCTCGAAAAACCGAAGCTGCCACTGTCGGATGGTCCATCCCATATTGGGCTAACATCTGTCGGCACTCGTCCCAGGTCCATCCGGTTAATTCGGTGGTCCGATACCAACCCACCCGTTGGAAATCGCGCTGCCGATCCGAGGATATGCCAGTTCGAGACGCCACGCACACCAGGACCCCTTGTTCTGGCAAATTGGCCACAAATCCTTGGTGAAACCACTCTTCCATCAGACTGAGCGACTCAAAAGAGTCGATGCAGAGGATCACGGGGTTCGACCGGCTATCGCGGTGCATCCACTCCAGGACCGCATCGGGCCCAATCGCTGCCGAACCCCCCTGGTCTCGAATCCAACCCTGTTGGATAGACTCCAGAAAATGGGCGGGAGTGGCTGGCACCCTATGGAGGTCCACCAGCAGTGCGGATACCCCTTTTTGTCTGGCTAATGACCAAATCGCTCTCAACACCGTGCTCTTCCCACTACCGGCCACACCAGCAATGGTCCAAATCTCCGTGGGAGGCAATGGATTCGCCAACCACGCTTCCAAGCGCTCACGCTCTCGAAGTCGTCCATACCACCCATCGAAGTCAAGCGCGGACGTCGCTTGTCGCTCCGTGACCATCAACGATCAAGCCTCCCCGGCATCTCAACATGACGGTTGCCTTATCCCGAACCCACTCGTGGCGATATTTTCAGGAAATTGTACCACAGGCCGAAGCCTTCGGTTTTATGACTTCGTGAGCATCTGCCCGGTCTTGGCGGCCAGTTCGTTTCGGCCTGTCAGCTCCACGCGAGTGATAGCTGAGTGGTGCGCTATTTTACGATAGTGGTCAGCGGACAACTTCCATACCATTTGGCCGGCTCAGCGCGGATGTGAAAGAGGCCCACGCGGATGTCGACCGCCGAGCCCAAGCGATGGCTCGCTTGGGCGATCGTTTGGGCCCCCTCTCTGGTCGCTGCAGCCCTCGCGAGCCAAGGATTGGGGGCTTTCGGGCCGATACGATCTGCAGTTTGGGTACATTAGCGACGTATGCCCTGGTTTCACCCCTGATGGCTTGGCTGCACGGAGTGGACCTCAGATTCCCTCTGCTAGCCGAGCGACCGACCGAACCTTCATGGTCGGATACGCGCTCGGCAACGTTGGCATGTCTTCGCTTGGCCTGTGCCAACCCGATGATCGTTTCCCCTCTCAACGGTCGGAGAGGCAGCACTCCGCTAGGGCTTGCTCAGCATTTCTTAACATCTTGTCAGAACCCCCTCGACCGGAACCGTTTGTTCCTAAATATACGCCTCGTAATGGGGGATGGATGCGGGCTCTTGGTTGCTTAAACTTTCGACTCGATCGATGGGAGAGTCATCTTAACCCACCTATTGCTTCGGCCTGCTTCAGCTCGACCTACCAGCCCCCGGCGGCCAATCATTTTTCGCGGGCCGCAGCGCCGTCTTGCAAGGTTGTCGTCCAATTACGGTCGAGTATCGAAAAATCTATGACTGCCCACCGATTTAATGATCTGACCATGGCGAAGCGGGGAAGATGGCGACAGATCGGATCACGAATGGTAGGATTTGGCTAAATCCATCAGAACGGGTCAACCCCTTTAGGCGAGTGCTTCCAAGGAGCTAGAGCCGTGGCGTGGTACACTACGAGTGGGTAATGGGGGCATTGTTTGGAAGTTTGTGCATTGAGGGATTGGCGATTGACTACCCACGTAAAGATAAACATCACCGGGCTAGCGTTATTCGCGGTAACCCATATGCTGACGATGCAGGGCCCTTGCCACCTTGGTCAAATAGGTCACCAGAATCGTGCTTAGATTCGCCTGGAGAAATCCACTCATGACGGTATGAAGCAACCCGTCCATCCTCGAATTGACCTGATCCATGCGGTCACTTGCCGATATGAAACCCAAAGCAGGCTAATCACTCAGGAGGCGTCTCATGAAATTGGAATTTAACGAGATCGAAGCCCAGTGGTTTATCTCCCATATGAAGAATTTCTGGAACCGCACCTTGGCAGGACCGGCCCCTACCGGATTCCCGGCTTATGGACGACTACTGTTTCCCGCAGAAACTGGGAGCGGTCTTTCGATCCGTTGGCGTGCCATTGCCGCCATCAATGGTACCCGATTGACCAGGTGTTCTGATTTCATGCACGTTGCGCTTCCCAAGACAGTCCCCCCAAACCAGTCCGCTTGGGATGGATATGCTCCCAACTCCGGATTGCTTAACCGTTCCGATGCCCATCATCTCCGAGATATTCTCGCCGAATTTACACCGAGTTCTACCCCAATGTGGTACGCCACGTGGGATGGTTGGGGCGTTGACACCGCGTTGCAATGGGTGGCCGGAGCAGCGATGTCCGAGGAAGACGTGGACACGGTACCACGGATTCGCATTCCGGGACGTGACTACGTCCTATTCTCGGGTACATTGGCGGAGGCTCCCGGTCATAGCGGGTCCCCGAACTATTGGTGGCCGCACGACCATGCATGGTGCGTCGCAGGCGATGTTGACTTGACCTGGGCGGTTATTGCCGGGTCCCAGGCTCTCATCGAACGACTGGCGTCCTCCCCCGGCCTCGAGGTGCTTCCCATTACGACCACCGACATTATCGATCCCCCTCCGCCTTGGGTCATTCAATGGGTCGATGACGCCCTTCAACAGCTAATGGCTCACAGGCTGGCGCACATCGCCACGCCGCGGGGGACCGTGAACCTGAGCCTTGACCCCGCTCGCAATTGGTTATCGGCCAGTGCTGGCGTACGGGGCGCTCGGACCGCGCGAAGCCGGGTTGGCCCAAGGCGACCCGACTTCGAGAGCTGTCTGCACTCGACCATTTTATCTCATCTCCTATCGTGCCTAGATCTCCATGGCTAGATCCTCATTATTGGACCCCGTTCGGCCTCGGCACGAAAAAAAGAATCTGAAGGCCCGGGGGTGCCGATGGCCTTAAAAAATTGCCTTATCAAATGCGCCGTAAAACCCCTAGGTTTAGCTATGGGGATATCAGGCGCTCGCCGTCAGGCGAAGGGTTGTCCTCTCCGAGCTATACCTTGGGTGCTATACTCAGAATGTGTTCGCCCTTTGACAAATGGAGACATTGGCGGTTGTCTCCCGCAATCGTGGGCAACGTAAAATGTATCGCGTCGTCAAGACCAGACGTTA
>JAMCVM010000113.1 GCA_023475835.1 Bacillota bacterium
GATCTAGCCCAAGAAGCGGGACATGATCGAGCCCGGATTGTGCATAGCCCTGACGGAATGACCGGTCGGGCGATTACCGCCAATTTGATTCAAAAAGCCCAGTCGCTTTCCACCATTGCCTGGACGGAGGCACGGGTAATCGGACTGGGAACGGACGGAGACCGGGTCATCGGGGCATTCATTGCCACTGGACGCGATACCCTTGAATTTCTTTCCGCGCGGGCGGTGGTGTTGGCTACGGGAGGCATGGCGGGTCTTTATGCACTCTCGTCCAATCCGGTTGAGACCTCCGGCGATGGTCTCATGCTGGCATACCAGGCGGGGGCTACCCTGGCGGACCTCGAATTCATGCAATTTCATCCGACGATTTTGCGTGGAGGAGAGAAGCGACCGGGCCTGTTATTGAGTGAGGCCTTGAGGGGGGCGGGGGCGCATCTCATCGACGCCCGAGGGAATCGGATTATGGCCGATCACCCAGCGGCTGAACTAGCGCCCCGGGATGTCGTCGCCCAGGCCGTCTTTACCCATCAACCGGTGTATTTGAGCATGGCGCACCTTCCCGCCAGCAGGATTCACGCCCATTTTTCGGGTATTGTCGAGGCTCTGGCCCGATGGGGTTGGGACTTAACCCGCGACCGCATCCCTGTCAGTGCCGGCGCCCACTTCGCCATGGGTGGAGTGGTCACTGACGCCTCGGGTCGTACCGACACCAAGGGACTTTACGCGGTGGGCGAGGTCGCTATGGTGGGCGTGCATGGGGCGAATCGGTTGGCCTCCAATTCACTTTTGGAAGGTTTGGTCTATGCTAAACGGGCGGCTCAGGCGATTGTGCACGAAGAGTACCGTGGACGTTGGGACCAACCGAGAGCTTCTTCGTGGGTCAAGGATCGGGACTTCTGGACAGTTCCTGCCGGGTTGCCGGAGGCGATGGATCGCTGTTTGGGCGTGATCCGCGATGGCGACAGCTTGGAAAAATTTGCTGAATACTTAACCAGCCTCCCTGAATCAGCCGCCACACGCCTGGCCATGATGGCCACCGACAGCGCCCGGCTCAGGCAAGAAAGCCGCGGCGCTCATGTCCGCCGCGACTTTCCCGACAACGATAGCCGCTATCGGGGTCATTTTTTGCACCGCCAAGGCCGATCGCCGTGGTTCGAAGCGCTTGATGCCGACCAAGAACACCCGCTGCTGGCCGTATCGGCTGAACGCTCCGGCCACGCGCTTTACAGAACGGAGGAAGTGACACGATGATCGAGGTCCAAGAAGATTTGGTGACCGAAATTGAGCAACTCAAACGCGAACGCAATGCCGTAATTTTGGCACATAACTACGAGCCGGGGCCAGTCCAAGATCTTGCCGATTTTGTCGGCGACTCGCTGGCGATGGCCCGCTGGGCCGAACGTTCGCCCGCGCGCACCTTGGTGGTGGCCGGGGTCTATTTCATGGCCGAAACGGCGGCAATTCTTTCTCCCGAAAAAACGGTGCTCATCCCCGACCCCAGCGCTGGGTGCTCATTGGCGGAATCGATTACGGTGGAACAATTAATAGAATGGAAGCAACAATTTCCGGATGCGGTGGTGGTTTCTTACGTGAATACGTCGGCCGCCGTGAAGGCTCTGTCCGACTATTGCTGTACCTCTTCCAATGCGGTCAAGGTGGTTCAACAAATTGACCCCGAGAAAGCCATTTTGTTTCTGCCCGACTTCTTTTTGGGCTCGCATGTGGCCAGGCAAACTGGCCGAAAAAATATCCAGGTGTGGATGGGTGAATGTCACGTGCATGCAGGCATCGACGCAGAGACGTTGGTGGCCACCGCCCATGCCCATCCGGGGGCTGAAGTCCTAGTGCACCCGGAATGCGGATGTACCACCCGGGCGCTCGCTCTGCCGCCGGAAGGGGTGCCGACCCATGTGCTTTCGACCGACGGGATGATTAGCCACAGTCACACATCGACGGCCAAGAGTTTCATTGTGGCCACGGAGATTGGGCTCTTGCATCGGCTGCGGAAAGAAAATCCCGAAAAAGAGTTTTTGGCCGCCAGTGAGGAGGCCCTCTGCCCGTTCATGAATCGAATCAGTGTCGAGAAGATTCGCGACGGCCTTCGGGATTTAAAATTTGTGGTCGAAGTCCCCGAGGCGATTCGACAGCGTGCGTTAATTCCCCTAGAACGCATGGTGGCAATTGGGTGAGCGACCCGACCAGCGATGGCGACGCGGGGCTTAAGGGCAGAACCGGGCAAGCCTGATAGGTGCAGCACTCAAGCCTGGATAGTGGGCACGGATGGAAATAGATCCAGGCTTTGCAGTCATCGGATGCCCAAGGCCGAGCTGGGTTGAGCAGGAGGACCGGATTGGTCGGGAAGATAGATCAGAGCCGATGCCGCCCATCGTCAGCGGCTTGAGCAACTATCACGGCAGCAAAGTTTATGGGGCCAGCCTTTTGCTGGTTGGAGTGGGTGGCGGGCGAAGGGTCCCCGTGGCCAGGTTGCGGCTTTGCGAAAGGGCTGGGTGAGACAAAAGGTTTGGTCGACATCCTCACCCAGCGGATCAGAGAAGATCCTGTCCTGCTTGGCTTATCCTTCGGTCTCATCATTTTCGATGGGTGGAACGCTTCTTAGAGTTTTTTTGGCCATTAGGGAATTCAGAAGGGGAAGGCCAGTGGGGGCACGTTAGGGGGGCTTTCGATCCGACTGCATCAAGATGGTTACGATAAAAATCGACGCGATGCTATTTTTAAAATAAGTCGCACAGGAGGCTCATAAGCTAACGAGGGGTTCGTCCCTGATATGTTAAGGACATCAAAGGTTCAAGCGGGCCGAGTGTTTCCTCAAGATCTTGCGTTTGACCCTTAGACCGGTTCGAAATACAATGATTTTCAGAAAGGGATTCGCGTGCTATGGATTCATAGGGGGGAGGATGGGTCATGTTCCACGGTGTAAAGCATCGCAAATAACCGGGATACGTCCCGGTATTAACCGGGGGTGACCATGAAACCTATCCAACTCCATGGGTTAGCCATGCGTTACGATGAGCGCACGATATTTGAGAACGTGGATGCTTTGCTGGAAGGCGGCGACCGCGTTGCCTTGATCGGAGCCAATGGTGCCGGGAAGAGTAGTCTCTTGCGGATCATCGCTGGCCGAACTGCAGCGAGTGCCGGAGGAGTGCATTGTTTTGGAGCGCGAGTGGCTTGGCTAGATCACCCGAGCCAGGAAGCCGGGTCATGGGGCGAGCGTGAGTGGAAGGCACTGGGATCGTTGTTGCGGGGCGACAGCGAATTACTGCTGTTGGACGAGCCGACGCGTCATCTGGATCTTGGCCATCGACAAGAGCTGGTCCGGTGGATTCGACGAAGTCGAATCTCGGCAATGCTTCTGGTAAGTCATGACCTTGATTTTTTGAACCAGGTGGCGACGGTGACCTGGCATCTTGACGGTGGTGGCTTACGAACGTTTGCTGGAACACCTCGCGACTATCTTGAACATCGTCAGGCCGAAGAATCCGCCTATCGGCGTCAATACCAGGATCAGCAACTGCGCATCGAGCGACTTCAACAAGATGTCGCGACTACCCGCGAACAAGCGCGCTCTACGCAACGGTCTACGATTGACTCCACCATTCGCCGAAAGTCCAAGAAAGTCGCTAAAAAAGCCAAAGCCCGCGAGCACCGTTTAGAACAATTGATCGCATCAGAACAATACCTTGCTAGATCGGAAG
>JAMCVM010000010.1 GCA_023475835.1 Bacillota bacterium
CCGCGATTCAATCACCCCGGCCGATTCAAACTTGCGCAAGGCATTAACAATAACCGAACGGGTAATTCCTACCCGATCAGCCACCTTGGACGCCACCAGCAAACCTTCTCCTCCACCCAACTCGTCAAAGATGTGTTGGACGGCTTCCAGTTCTGAATAGGAAAGCGTGTCGATAGCCACTTGCACCGCAGCCTTTTTTCTGGCCTCATCTTCAAGCTCGTCGGATTTCGATCGAAGAATTTCCATCGCCACCACGGTGGCTCCATATTCGGCCAACACCAAATCCTCATCACTAAACTGAGTGCCAAATCGCGACAAGACCAACGTCCCCAAGCGGTCACCAGCCCCGTTAACCGGAACGACTGTCGTAATCTTATCCTCGAACAAACAGGCCTTGTCATGAAAAAACACGCAACGGCGCGCCTCTTGAGAAACGTTGGGATACGTCTCATCCACTCGCAATAATCCGCGATTATAATTATGTGGGAACATTTCCACATCCAATACTTCGCGCACCATCACATCACACTCGAAGGAGTCTAACAAAGAATATCCCAAAACTTTTCCGCGACGGCTTACCACATAGACATTGGCAGAAATCAGTTCGCTCAAAATCTGGGCCATTTCTTCAAAGTTTACCGGATTGCCCGCGGTACGCTGCAGCAACCGGTTGACTTTCCGCGTCTTTTCCAGCAATTCCAGCAACTCAGTTCCCTCCAGACCTTAACCAGCTTCAATGCCTGGTTTTACAACGACATTATATCATACTGGTCGGATCATCAGGGCAAATGAAACTCAAATTTCAGAGTATATACCGATTGATGTCAATACTTTCCGCGATCTTCGATAGGCGTTGATCGACGTATTGTTTGGTAATCGGTATCGTCTGCCCAGAAAGTTCTGGAGCATTGAAGCTCACTTCTTCCAACACGCGTTCCAAGATGGTGTGCAACCGGCGAGCCCCAATGTTCTCCGTGTCCCGGTTGACCTGGTCCGCATAGTGCGCCATGGCCAAGATTGAATCGTCGTCGAATTCCAAGGTCACCTCTTCCGCGCGCATTAAGGCACGGTATTGATGGATTAGTGAATGGCGGGGCTCGGTTAAAATTCGATAAAAGTCCTGCTCGGTCAATGCATCGAATTCGACCCGAATCGGAAACCGGCCTTGCAATTCCGGTATCAAGTCGCTCGGCTTAGAAACATGAAAGGCCCCCGCGGCGATGAATAAAATATGGTCGGTGCGAACCGGTCCGTATTTGGTATTGACGGTCGACCCTTCGACGATGGGCAAAATGTCGCGCTGCACCCCTTCCCGGGATACGTCCGGTCCATGGCTAGAATCGCCGCCAGCTATTTTGTCAAATTCATCAATAAAGACGATGCCTTGCTGCTCGGCACGCCATACCGCTTCCGCGTTAACTTCGTCGCCATCAATCAGTTTCTGAGCTTCTTCCTGGGTCAATACTTTCCGGGCTTCGGCCACTGTCATTTTCCTTCGCTTGGTGCGCCGAGGAATCAGACCCTGGAACATTTCCCCAAGATTCATCTGCATTTCATCGTTACCTGGCATCCCACCCATCATCGGCAGTGCCGGCGCCTGGTCTTCCACATCCACTTCAATCAGTTCTTGCTCCATCGTGCGGTCGCGCAGTTGGTCACGAATCCGTCGGCGCTCTTCTTCGATGCGACGGCGCTCTTCCTGGTCGATCTGGCTACTTTGAGAATCACGACTCGCGCCGCCAAATAGCACCTCAAACGGATTCTTGCTGGCGCTTTGATCATCTCGAGTCAACGGCGCCATGGCGTCCACAATACGGTCCTCAGCCAATCTAGCCGCACGATCCTCGACCGACACGGTACGTTCCTCTTTCACCATCCGCACCGCCGTCTCTACCAGGTCCCGAATCATGGCGTCGACATCCCGGCCGACATAACCCACTTCGGTGAACTTGGTCGCCTCAATCTTGATAAACGGCACCTTGAGGAGTTTCGACAGTCGTCGAGCGACTTCGGTCTTTCCTACTCCGGTCGGTCCGATCATCAGAATGTTTTTTGGCGTAATATCCTCTTGCCACTCCGGATCCAACTGGCTCCTTTGCCATCGATGCCTCAGGGCGATGGCGACGGCGCGCTTAGCATCCCCCTGACCCACGATATAGCGGTCCAATTCCTCCACAATGCGCTTTGGCGTCCAGGTCAACTCATCCATGGACTACGCCTCCCTCTTGGGTATACTTTCGATAGTCAAGTGATTATTGGTGTAGACACAAATTTCCGATGCGATTAAAAGCGAGCGCTCCGCAATTTCTCGTACCGGCAATCTCGGCTCCAAGGACGAAAACGCTCGCGCCGCAGCCAAAGCATAACTGCCTCCCGAACCGATGGCGGCAATGCCGTCATCGGGCTCAATCACTTCCCCGGCGCCTGATAACATCAGTAAATGGTCGCCGTCAGCGACCAGAAGCAAGGCTTCCAATTTGCCCAACATCCGATCGGTCCGCCACTCCCGACTCAAGGCCACCGCCGATCGGGTCAGGTTGCCCCGATATTCCTCAAGTTTGCCCTCGAATCGTTCGAACAGCGTCAAGGCATCGGCCACCGCACCAGCAAACCCTGCGAGGACAGCATCGTGATATAAACGCCGAACCTTAACTGCCGTATGCTTCATCACCGTATTTTGGCCAAAGGTGACTTGCCCGTCGCCGCCGATCACGGCTTCACCCTCTCGAACCAGGCCTAATATGGTAGTGCCATGAAAACTCGTCTCGTTCTCCATCGTATCCTCCTATGATCCGAGATCGGCTCGTGCCGGTAAAATCCCTCCAACCACAGCTTTGGTCCGCTACGCCCGAGGATGCGCACTCTGATAAACTCGAGCTAAGTGGTCTTGGGAAACGTGGGTATATATCTGCGTGGTACGGAGGCTGGCATGGCCCAACAATTCCTGAACCACCCGCAAATCCGCCCCATTCATTAACAGATGGGTAGCAAAACTATGCCTCAGCCAGTGGGGACTGATATCTCGCCCAATCGCACTCTCTTCAAGCACCGCCTTCACCACTCGACCTACACTTCGGGCGCTGAGCCGGGTCCCCAAGTGATTCACAAACAGTGCGGCTTCGCCAGGAAACGCCAACTGAGGTCGTGCTTCATTCAGGTATCGCGATAATGCCAACCAGGCCTTTTCGCCAAACGGCACCCATCGCTCTTTTTTGCCTTTCCCGAGAACCTTAAAGAATCGTTCCGACCAGTCAATGTCCTCAAGACTCAATCCAACCAGTTCACTGGCCCGAAGTCCTCCCCCATAAAGGCTCTCTAGCATCGCCCAGTTCCGCAGTCCCAAAGGCCCCGCTTTATGCATCGCCGCCTCAATCAAGGCCGAGGTCTCATCCAGGGTGAGCACTCGAGGCAAACCCCGCCGAAAACGGGGGGCTAGAAGACGTCGGGCGGGATTTTCCGTGAGCCCTTGCTCATGCACAACGTAAGAAAAAAAGGATCGTACGGCAGCCACCTTGCGCGCCACGGTCCGGGCTTGACATCCCGACTCGGCCATCGAGACCACGTAGCCACGCAGTTCCCGATGGCTCCATGCCGCTAAGTCCCAACGATCGTTCAAGCACCCCGTCAAGTCCGTTCGGTACGCCTTGATGGTATGCTCTGACGCCCCCCGGGCCACTAAATAACGAAGGTAGCGCTCAAGCCAAACCTTCCCGTCGACCATCTTTTCACCCGCTTTCGGTGACTAACCCAAAGCCTGCTCTTGTTCATGTCCACAGCCCTCGCGCAGGCAAACCAGCCCTTCTTTGCCCCCGCGCCGACGGATGCCCAAACTGGCTCCGCATTTCGGACAGACGGCATCACTGGGCCGATTCCAGGTGACGAAGTCGCACTGCGGATAGCCGCTGCATCCGTAAAACGTGCGGCCTTTTCGGCTGCGTCGAACGACAATCGGCAATCCACACTTCGGACAAATCCCAGGCGTTTTTTCCAACAACGGCTTCGTGGATTGGCACTCTGGATACCCAGAACAGGCTAGGAATTTGCCAAACCGTCCGCGCTTAACCACCATCGGCCGACCACAAATTTCACAAACCTCGTCGGTGGTCTCTTCAGGCAGTTCGATGCGGTCAATATCTGCTTCGGCGACCTCAAGCTCTTTTTCAAACGGTCCGTAAAATTTTTTCAGCACGTCGCGCCAGTCCAAACCGTTGTCTTCGACTTCATCGAGTTGAGATTCTACCGCTGCAGTAAACTTGGTATCGACAATTTCTGGAAAATACTGTCGCAGTAAGTCTACCACGACTCGACCCAATTCGGTGGCACTGAGACGACGTTGCTCGCGGGTCACATAGTCGCGGGTCACCAAGGTCTCAATCGTTGGCACATAGGTTGACGGTCGCCCGATGCCTAATTCTTCCAAAGTTTTCACCAAACTGGCTTCCGTAAACCGGGCTGGAGGTTCGGTATAGTGTTGCTCGGATTGAATTTCTAGCACCGTCAATGTCTGGCCCTTTTGCAAGAGCGCCAAAGTGGTCGGCAAACCGTCGAGCGCAAAGTCGCCTGACTCTTGATCGTTCGATTCCTGATAGACTTCCTGGTACCCTCGAAACGTCACCGTGGAGTGACTCACCCGAAACTGGTGTCCACTGCCTTCCAACTCTACCGAGGTAATGCGATAAACCGCGGGTGCCATTTGACTCGCCACAAACCGTTCCCAAATCAAACGATACAACCGATTCTGGTCGCGATTCAAGCGCGCCTTCACCCGCTCGGGCGTCCGCAGCACCGAGGTCGGTCGAATGGCCTCGTGCGCATCTTGAACGCCAGGGCGTTCCTTCTTGGCGCGCTTGCCCGGCACCGCCAACAACTGCTCTCCATACGTATCCAAGATATACTGTTTGGCCTCGGCTTCTGCACTTTCTGCAACTCGGGTGGAGTCGGTACGAATGTAGGTCACCAATCCGACCTGACCCTCCCCGACGTCCAACCCTTCATAGAGTTGCTGCGCTAAACTCATCGTTCTGCGCACCGTAAATCCCAGTTTTCGGGCAGCCTCCTGCTGTAAAGTGGATGTGGTAAAAGGCGGTGCCGGATTTCTGCGACGGTCCCTCTCCTTCACCGAAGTGACTTGGACTGCCTGCCCACTTAGCTTGGAGACCACCAGAGCCGCCTCTTCCGCGGACACCCGTCCCTTTTCGCCAAGCGGTCCCGCATACGAAGCCACAATCGCTTCGCCTACCCCATCGCCAGCGGCCAATCCGAGGGTATAGTATTCTTCCGGAACGAAGGATTCAATTTCCACCTCGCGATCGACCAAGATTCTAAGCGCCGTCGACTGAACCCGGCCCGCCGACAACCCCGGCCGCACCTTGCGCCATAACAACGGAGAAAGTTTGTAACCGACGACTCGATCCAAGACGCGACGGGCTTGCTGAGCATTGACGAGTTCCATATTAATCGGCCGAGCATGATGAATGGCGGCGGTCACAGCTTCTTTCGTGATTTCGTGAAACTCGATACGCTGCGGATTGGCAATGTCGAGACCCAACATTTCAGCTAGATGCCACGAAATCGCCTCACCTTCGCGATCCGGGTCGGTGGCAAGATATACCTTATCCGTCTTTTTTGCCGCGTCCCTGAGTTCCTTCAACAACGGCCCCTTGCCCCGAATGGTAATGTAACGAGGCTCAAAATTGTTGTCGACGTCCACCCCAAATTGACTTTTGGGCAGGTCTCGTACGTGCCCCAACGATGCCTTGACTTGATACCGAGAACCCAGAAAACGGCTAATCGTCTTTGCCTTTGCAGGTGACTCGACAATGATCAGCGGTTTCGGCTTGGCCACACGACCACCTCCCCTATTAGCAGTTTCCTATTATATCAAACTACGGACCTATCACAGTCTGCCCCAAGCTTAGGATCAAACCGCCCCCTATCCCCGGTGGCAACCATCTGCCGCCGGCTGGCCTCTCACAGCGTGCGCTAAGCATAGCCGGATTCCGCCCCGTGCGCTTTGCACGCTTGAGTAAGCGATATCCCTCGCTGTCTCGCCTATTTACCCGACGAGCGACTGAGCCAATGACGGACAAAGCTCAGTCGATGAGCGGGACACGCCCCAAATTCCAACACGGCGGCACGGTGCAACGGGGTAGCGTAGCCCTTGTGGCTGCCAAATCCATACTCCGGATATTGCTCGGACAACTCCTCCATGTACCGATCGCGCGCAATTTTCGCTACCACCGACGCGGCCGCGATACTGGCGCATCGGCCATCGCCGTGCAACAAACACCATTCTTGCCACGGGCCTGACACCTCCATGGCATCGGTTAACACCACGTCGGGAACCTCGGGCAGACGCTCTAGGGCCAAACCCATCGCCCGGCGACTCGCTTCTAAAATGTTCATTCGCTCAATCTGTTCGGGTCCGACAAAACCGAGACTGATAGCGGCGGCTTGATCCATGATGATGGGCAACAAGTTCAGCCGCTGGCTTTCCGATAGACGCTTCGAATCGTCGAGGCCTTCAATTCTGCAGCCAGGCACCAACACCACGGCAGCCGCGACCACCGGACCGGCCACCGGACCGCGGCCGACTTCGTCGACCCCGGCCACGCGCATCTTCCCCAGTTGCCATATGCCCCGTTCCCACTCGATCAATTGATCCCAGGAGGGATGCGTTTTACGGCCCATCATTATTCAGGAAGTTCCAAACTGAAACGCCCAAATTTTCCCTGCCTAAAGTCACTTAACACCGCTTGCGCAGTTCGAAGACTATCCACTTTGCCTCCAACCGAAAGATAGCCGCGAGATCGTCCCCAGGCTTCCAATGGGCCCAAACGCGCCTCCGGAACCACGGTGGTCAACCGTGCGGCGACCTCTTCAATGTCGTCTGGACTTAAAGCCACTACCCCCAGCGCTTGAAGCTTCCAATCCCGTGATTTGGCCGGTGTTACCACTCCCGGTAAATCCAGCCACTCCCAGCCATCACCCGGCCGGATCCATTGCGGACCTCGGGTCAAGCCCGGCTTCGCCCCAGTGGGCACTCGATGCCGACCCACCATGCGATTGAGCAGTGTGGATTTGCCGACATTGGGCAACCCTACCACGGATAAGCGGCGCGGCGGCGGCAGCTTGTCGACGAGAATGCGGGTTAAGAGTTGATGGGCGCGGGGATCGGTGGCCGTTAGACCAACCACCGCGAGGACTCGTGGATCCGATCCCAGCTGCCGTTGCCATTTTTGCGTGGGTCCAGGCGCGGCTAACTCCGCTTTGTTCAGGACTAAGATTAACGGGGTCTTGCCGATCCAGGTCAACAACGGTCGATGGCGCGTAGCCAGGGGCGCGCGCGCATCCACCACTTCCACAAAAGCACTGACCCACGGTGCCAGTTCACGAATGCTCTTTTGGGTAGCGACCATGTGCCCCGGATACCAGTTTCCCATTATTTCAGCCAGTGAAAGTCGTGAGGCGGCCACCAAATTAAGAAGGCTTGTCCGCGAACATTCTTCATCGGCAACAATCCGAACAATCGACTATCGTAGCTTTTGGGCCGGTTGTCGCCTTCTACCCACAGATATCCCTTGGGGACATAGGTCGGAGGCACATTGACCGACTGCCGATACTTCAAAAACGGTTCCGGATATTTCTTGCCGTTAATGTAGACGACGTTGTTTTTTACAGAAATCGTGTCTCCGGGAATGCCGATGACACGTTTAATCCAATCTTGACTAGGAATGACCGGGGATTTAAACACGATAATTTGCCCGGTGTGGGGCTCCTCAAAGTCGTACAAAAACTTATTAACGAGTACCCGGTCACCATTATGGAGGGTGGGCAACATTGAGGTGCCGTTGACCTCAAACGACTCGATGACAAAGGTTCGAATTAAAAACGCTAAAATCAGCGCCAAGACAATGGTCTCGACGACTTCCAACCACGGCGAACGTTCCTTGGCCGACTTCTTCTCCACTTCTTGCTTCTGATCCATAATAACCCCCTTAGAACCCGATAGAGACATAAATGTGAAGACACCGTTTCCGGTGTCTTCAGTCTAGCGGCGTTCCCTGATCCGCGCAGCTTTGCCGCGGAGGTTTCGAAGGTAATAAAGCTTAGCCCTGCGCACCTTGCCCCGCCGCGTGACTTCGATGTGGGCCAGCCGCGGCGAATGCAGGAGAAATGTTCGCTCGACGCCGACGCCATAGCTGACCCGCCGAACCGTAAACGTCTTCGATAAGCCCACCCCGCGCTTAGAAATCACCACGCCTTCAAACTGCTGTTCTCGTTCGCGATTGCCTTCGCGAACAATCACGCCCACCCGCACGGTATCCCCTGCACGGAACTTGGGCAAGTCGGTTCGCATCTGTTCTTCCTCAATTAAGCCGATGTAATCCACTCCGGTTTCCCCCTTTGAAATCGTCCAAATTATAGCATGCTCAATCCGCATCGTCGATTCGCTTGGCGTCGAGCAAGTCCGGGCGACGCGTTGTTGTCCGCTCTGCACTCATCGCTCGCTGCCAGGCCTGAATCGCTTGGTGATTGCCCGACAATAATATGGGTGGCACCCGCCATTGCCGATACTGCTCGGGCCGAGTGTACTGCGGGCCTTCCAGCCCCCCGCTGCCATCCTCAAACGTATCGGTTAACGCCCCGCCTTGGGCGCCCAGCACGCCGGTCTGCAATCGTGTAATGGCATCCACTAAAACCAAAGCAGGCAGTTCGCCCCCGGTCAATACATAATCTCCAATCGACACTTCGCTGCCTCCGAGGATCTCCAAGGCACGTTCGTCAATCCCCTCGTAATGCCCCGCGATGATAATGAGATGATCTTCTTGAGCGAGCGTTCGACACAGCGCTTGGTCTAAGGGCTTACCCTGCGGAGAGGTCCAAATCACCCGAGCCACGGCCTTGTGGTGCATCATCGCCCATTCTACTGCCGGTACGACGACATCCGCCCGAAGCAGCATTCCCGGACCGCCACCAAACGGATAATCGTCGGTCTGATGGTGAATGCCTATCCCGAACGGCCTCAACGGCACCAGTCGAATCTCCACCCCGGCCACGGTTTGTGCCCGCCGCAACATACTGGTGGTTAGCATTGGCGCCAAGATTTCGGGAAACAAGGTGACCACCTGAATCACCATTCTAATGAAGATCCTCCAAGCCCTCAGGCAATGATACCCAAATGGTTTGCTGCTCGAGGTCGATTCGATTCACCATGGCCCGAACGATTGGGATCCAAAACGATGCCTGATTCGGTCGCGACACTTCCAAAAAATCATGCGCGCCTCCCTGGCGATGGACATGAACGACCCGGCCCAATTCGCGGCCATCCGAATCGCGCACCGCCATCCCGAGCAGTTGATACCAATAAAAAGAGTCAACCGGCAAATCCGGTAGGCTCTGGCGCAAAACCAGGATGCGAGCTCCGCGAAGCGCTGCCGCCTGGTCCCGAGACGTGACCGCAGCTAGCTGCAAGATGGTCATCCGTCCACTCGCCGTCCACTGCCGTACCTCCCAGCCATCCCCTTCGATTTTGTCCAACCAAATCCGCTCAAGCGCCCTCAAGCGCTCAGGAAAATCCGTCGTAGGAAGCACACGCAACGCTCCCATCGTGCCGTGGGGCGACCCGACTTCCCCCACTTGCACCCCGTCGCTCCCTGAGCTCTCAGACGCCATCGACCGGCACGGATCGCTTGCCTTCCTGAATGGTCTTCAGGACCCCGACCTGTCGTAACAGCGAGCGCGCCGTATCCGTCGGTTGAGCTCCGTTCAGCAGCCACTGGGTCGCTTTTTCGGTATCGATTTTCACCACCGCCGGATCCTTGGTGGGATCGTAATAGCCAATTTCCTCAATGAAGCGTCCATCGCGGGGCGAGCGCGAATCTGCCACCACCACGCGATAAAACGGGCGTTTCTTAGCCCCCATTCGACGCAAACGAATCTTTACCATAGCTTTGTATCCTCCTCATATCGTGATTGGTGATAGCGTTCCCTGTAGCTCCCTCGACATCGTCAACGACGAACGCTCAGCCTTAGGGCATCGGCGGAAACGGCAACTTGGGCACGCCGCGCTTGCCTTTGCGCATGCCTTTTACCTGACGCATTACCTTTTGCATCTCCTGAAACTGCTTCAATAAGCGGTTGACTTCTTGAACGGTAGTCCCACTGCCGCGAGCAATCCTCAGCCGTCGGCTGCCATCTAAGACTTTGGGCCGTCGACGCTCTAACGGAGTCATCGAACTCAAGATCGCCTCGACTCGCACCAAGCTTTTGTCATCGATTTGATTCTTGAGCTTGCCCATCGCCCCCATCCCCGGAATCATTTCCATGACCTTGGACAGAGGGCCCAGCCGCTTCACTTGTTGGAGCATCGCGCGAAACTCTTCGAGACTAAAGTCGCCGCTTTCCACCCGTTTGGCTAAATCTTCCGTTTCCGCGCGGTCCAGTGACAATTCGGCCTTTTCGATCAACGAGAGTACGTCGCCCATGCCCAAAATTCGTGAAGCCATGCGCTCGGGCTGAAACGCCTCAAGCGCATCCAGCTTTTCCCCGGTCGTAATCAGCTTAATCGGAAGGCCGGTGACGGCACGAATCGACAGGGCCGCCCCCCCTCGCGCATCTCCATCCAGTTTGGTCAACACCACGCCGGTCAACGGCAAGCGTTGGCGAAAACTTTCGGTCACCCGAACCGCATCTTGACCGGTCATAGCATCGACCACCAAAAGCGTTTCGTGCGCGGGAACTTTTTTCTCCATGGCTTCCAATTCCGCCATCAAACCTTCGTCAATGTGCAAACGACCTGCCGTATCAATGATGAGCACGTCACGAGCCAGTTTTCGACTCTGGGCTACGCCTTGAACGGCCAATTCCACTGGATTGGCCCCTTCGGAATAATACACCGGTACATCCAATTGCGAAGCCAGAGTGCGCAATTGGTCGACAGCTGCAGGCCGATAGATGTCAGCGGCTACCAAGAGCGGCAGCCTGCCTTGATCTTTCAACATCCGAGCGAGTTTGGCCGCGGTAGTGGTTTTACCCGATCCTTGCAGTCCGACCAAGTAGATCACCGTCGGAGGGTTGGATGCCATCGTCACTCGAGCGGGTTGGCGCCCCATTAATTCGCTCAGTTCGTCGCGCACGACCCGGACCACCTCTTGGTCCGGAGTCAAGCTGGCTAGGATTTCCTGACCCACGGCACGAGCTTCCACTTTGGCCAAAAACTCTTTGACCACCTTGAAGTTGACGTCCGCTTCTAATAGCGCAAGACGCACCTCGCGCACCGCTTCGCGAACATCGGCCTCCGAAAGTACACCCTTCCTGCGCAGGCGTCGAAACGCCGCCTCAAGTTTTTCAGAAAGACTGTCAAACATCGCCGAGCCCTTCTTCCTGTGCCACTCTGTCATAAGCCGCCCAAACGCGAGCGCGCCACGACGCCTCCAGGGGTAATTCTAAAAGCACCTGGCGCAAATCATCCAACGCTTTTTGTTTGGCTCGCCAAGACCGCAGTAATCCCAACTTGGCTTCATAGTCAAAAAGCGAGTGGCGACTGCGCTCTAAAATATCATGCACCGCCGCTCGACTCGTCGCTTGGGCTTCACCAATTTCGGACAACGACCAATCTTCCGACCAGTACAGTTGCCACACCTTGCGCTGGTGTTCGGTCAATAATTCTCCATAAAGGTCAAAAAGCAAGGCCGCTTCCAAACGATTGGTCTTCAGCATAAGCCTCCCGACTGTCAAGGCAATGAGCTTTACAGCAGAATAAAGATTAGCAATTCGCGGGCGCGGTGTCAAGGCGGCGGCCGAGCGCAAGCCAAGACTAGAGAGAATACCGTCGTCATGACTCGAACCAAGGACGGCTCGGCAAGTTGTTTGCCGCTTGGGTGCAGAGTCAACGCTCGAGCATCCCCAAGACCTGAGCCAAATCGATTACAATGGCGGTATGAGGGCAGAGAAAATATTCGCACCCTCATCGATAGGAGATGACGTTTTTGATAGAAATGTACTATGACGACGCGGCCAACTTAGAGGTTTTGCGCGGCAAAACCGTCGCTGTGCTGGGTTACGGAAGCCAAGGCCATGCTCAAGCGCAAAATCTGCGCGACAGCGGAGTCAAGACCATCATTGGCCTGAGACCGGGGGCTTCCTGGCAACAGGCAGAAGAAGACGGATTTGCCGTCATGGCCGTGGATAAAGCCGTTCAGCAGGCCGACATCATCCAAATTCTTTTGCCCGACGAACGGCAGGCCAAGGTCTATGAAGAACAAATTGCTCCCCACCTCAAAGCGGGGCAGGCCTTGCTATTTTCTCACGGATTCAACATTCATTTCGGGCAGATTATTCCTCGCCACGATATTGACGTAATCATGGTCGCTCCCAAGGGGCCGGGCCATCTGGTGCGCCGCGTCTATACCGAAGGCGGCGGGGTGCCAGCGTTAATCGCCATCCATCAAGACGCCACCGGCCAAGCCAAGATGATTGCCCTGGCGCACGCTAAGGGCATCGGTGCCACCCGTGCCGGGGTTTTGGAAACAAGCTTTAGAGAAGAAACTGAAACCGACTTGTTTGGCGAACAGGCAGTTTTGTGTGGGGGCATCACATCGTTAGTAAAAGCCGGATTCGACACCCTGGTAGCCGCTGGCTATCAGCCCGAAATCGCCTATTTTGAGTGCTTTCACGAGTTAAAGCTCATCGTCGATCTTATGTACGAAGGCGGGCTGGCGCGCATGCTGTATTCCATCAGCGACACGGCAGAATTTGGCGCCTATCGATCTGGCCCCAAAGTCATTACTGAAGAGACCAAAAAGGCGATGGCACAGATCTTACACGCTATCCAGGACGGAGAATTCGCCAAGGATTGGATTTTGGAAAATCAAGCCAATCGTCCTGGATTTAATGCGCTCCGTGACCAGACCCGACAACATCCGATTGAAGAAGTCGGCGCCAGGCTTCGAGAGATGATGTCATGGATCAAGCCCTAGGTTAGGCCCCATATTCGAGCCCCCGAATCAGCCACCATGGGGGCTCGAAGCTTAAGGCGGACGTAGAGGGAATCTTTTAGCCGTAAAATCTGAGAGCGTCCGATTCCCTATTTTTGCCCTTTCGCTCATCGTACCATCGGCTGAGGCCATCGACTACCCCTAGGGCACCCGGTTGATCGCTCAGCCAGATGGACGCATCTTGCACCCCCCGCAGCGTGGCCACCGCGTTTGCCACTACCACGCCCGGAAATTTTCCTTCTAATAAATCGCGGTCGTTCTCCCCATCCCCGGCCACAAAACAATGGCGAGGCCTGATGGCCATTCGAGTTAAAATATGATTTAATGCCCGACATTTCTGCGCTCGAGCCGGCAAAATATCGAGTCGTCCATCGTGGGCGTCCCATAGCACTCGGGCGGCTACCTGTTCGCGACCCAGCCGGCGGCGCACTTCGTCAACCAGATCGACATGATCGACATTAAAAGCTAGACGCCAGTGGGAACTTCGGCTTCGGTAATGGACTCCGGGCAATGCTTCCAGTGACTTTTTGATTTTGCGCGGAGACCAATCTTGCCGCAATTGAAAAGCCCAGATATCGTCCAAGGCCATGTGCCTTCCCCAATAAATTTCGGATCCGACTTCGGTGGCGATGGCGATAGGCGGCGGAAACCCATAGCGATCAATGACGGCTTCTGCGTTGTGCCGAGTGCGACCGGTCAAATAGACCACGGTCAGCCCCGGGTGATCCTGAACAAATTGACTAAATCGTTCCTCGCCTCCATGGCCGACTAATGTGCCATCAATATCCGTGGCCAAAACCCGTTTCAACCCGTTCACCTTCCATCACCTCCTCGTACACTCGGACTAACTGCTCACTCATGTAATCCAAGGAGTGATGGCGATGAACTTTATCATATCCCGCCTTGCCCAACATGCGCGCCTTAGCCCCATCTTGCCACAGCGACAAAGCCCCACTCAACATGCCTTCAATGTCGTTGGGCTCGTATAACAATCCGTCGACCCCGGGTGTGATCCAATCGCTCACGCCCGTCACCCGACTGCCCACCACGGGCTTCCCACAAGCCAAGGCTTCGACCACCGCCATGCCTAAGGTCGGTCCTTGATTCGGAGCCAGTACCACTCCTGCCGCCGAAAGATATTGAGCGACTGCTCCATGCGGCATAGGGCCTAAGAATTTCACCCGCTCGCCTAGGCTCTGCTTCAACTGCGCCAAAACCGGATCGGCAGGCCGCCCATGCACCACCTCCCCTCGATCCCCTCCCAGCACCAAAAGGCAAAATTCCGGCGGCAGCTCCCGCTTGCTCATCTCCTTCAGCAGACCCAGAATTCCTCGCCCATGAGACAGTCGTCCCACATAAATTGCCGGTCGCCGCTTGAGGTTCAGGCTCTTCAGCACCGGGCCGCAGTCTCGCTCAAAAAACGTGGTCGATTCGATAGCCGGGGGAATCACGTAAAGCGGGGTTCTCGGCGAATCCGCGTGAATCAATTCTCCTTCGTCAAGATAATTGACGACAACCGCCGCCACTTCATTAATTAAACTCCGTTCGATTTCAACCCGCCGAGCGGGCAGCGGCTGCCCCGCTCGGTGGATCCACTTTGCCATCTTATAAGGCGAATGGATCCAAGGGATTTTTAGTCGTTCAGAAAGTTCCTGGGCAACCATCCCCGACACCCAAAAGTGGCTATGGATTAGGCCGTATTCACTACCTTCAGCTTGAATTTTGGCATAGATCCGGTCGGCGATTTCATCCGCCATAGCCACCCAATCAATATCTTCTTGGGGAAAGTCTCGTTCACTGCCGATCCGCACCACCCGGCTCATGTGGGCCAACTGCGAGCCCACGGGCGCAAACCTTCGGCTTTGACGATAGGTAAACACATCGGCCCCCACCCCCTGGCGCGCCAAGCCTCGAACCGCTTCTCGGACCAAGATTTGCTGCCCGCCAACCGCTCCGCCGTCCATCGGATTGAGAGGATCGGCGGTGAGCGATAATTCTAGTACCCGTCCAATCATGCTATACCTCCTAAACGCAACAAAAAACGCTCCGACCACATGGGGAGCGTAAAGGGTTTACCGCTATGACACCTTTGCCCCCGACGCCTGCGAAGTTAGCTGACGGATTAGGACGGAAATGGCTCGCCCTTCGCAATTTCTTGCGATTCACCCCATAGACTACTTGGTTCCTCCGCTCTTGCTCTTGGCAAGATTAGGCGTATTTAGTGTACGCAACAGTTGTTGCCAAACCGTTACCGCTTAAGTATAAGAATTTACGGCGTGGTCGTCAATCGGTCCGAGCTCGCATCGGGGTCGAGAGAAGGTCCAAGCATATCGGCCACCCAAAGCACCGGCAAAAAGCAACGCCCAACCGATCTGTCGCCAGGTCTGTGAAGCACCCGTTCGGCTCTGACTTCACTCGGAAGTCCCTTGGGTTTCTCCTAAGATCGCAGACACGTAAGCTTTGGCATCAAAAACAATTAAATCATCGAGACTCTCGCCCACGCCCACCCACCGAATCGGAAGATGCAAGGTTCTCGCGATGGTCAAAGCCACCCCGCCTTTAGCCGTACCATCTAATTTCGTCAGCACAATTCCACTGACCGCGACGGTCTTCACAAACGTTTCCGCCTGGGACAATCCATTTTGACCTGTGGTCGCGTCTAGCACCAACCACACTTCATGAGGAGCACCGGCCAAGGCACGCCCTGTGACGCGATGCACTTTGGCTAACTCTTGCATCAACTGGGCTTTGTTGTGCAAGCGCCCGGCGGTGTCGATGATGGCTAAATCCATGCCCCGAGCCACCGCGGCGGTGACGGTGTCATAGGCCACTGCGGCCGAATCGGCTCCGATCGCCTGACTTACCACCGGAACCTCCGCGCGTTTGGCCCAGATCGCTAATTGTTCGATGGCCGCGGCGCGAAAGGTGTCTGCCGCCCCTAAAATCACTTGATGGCCCCTAGCTTTCATCATCGCGGCCAACTTCCCCGCGGTCGTCGTCTTTCCGGTCCCGTTCACCCCCACCAACATCCATACCACTGGCCGTTCAGGGGGTAGGTACCAAGGGTCGTGATCGTTGCCGGCCAAGTCAACAATCATGGCTCGGCGCAGCATTTCAACGACCTCATCGGCAAGTTTCGGCCGCTTTTGCCGAACCAAGGTCCGCGTCTCTTCCAACAAATGGCTGACGGTATCCACACCCAGGTCAGCCTCATACAAGATTTCTTCCAGTGAATCCCATAACTCATCACTCCACTGACGGCCAGCAAACACCGCCCGAATCCGGTCTCCCAGCCCTTGGCGCGTTCGCGAAAGCCCCCCTCGGAGCCGTTCCCACAATCCCGGCATAATTCTTACCTCCGTCTATCCAAAAGTGGCATGCGGTGGTTCCAAAAGCACCGAGACCACTCGGCTTTGCCCACGTCCATTGCCAGTAATCCCCCACAAGGCGGCAGCAGCTTCCATGGTGGCCTTGTGGTGGGTAATCACAATGAACTGGCTTTCCGCTCCGCGATCCGCCAAATAACGGCCAAAGCGCTCCGCATTCATTTCATCGAGCGATGCCTCCACCTCATCTAATACGACAAAGGGGGCCCGGCGAATACTTAATAGACTAAACAGCCAAGCCAACCCGCCCAACGCCTTTTCACCACCGGAGAGCAAGTTTAACCGAGCCGGCCGTTTACCCGGGGGCGCCACAAAAAGGTCGACTCCGGGTTCGTCATCGTCGGTCCAGCGAAAGGTGGCACTGCCGCCGCCAAATAAGGTCTCGCATGCCTGCCGAAAGGCGGCCTCCACGCGGTCCGCGGTCTCTCGAACCCGGGAGTTCACCAATTCGTCGAGTTCCTCTAAAGTCGATTCAAGTTCTGCCTTGGCCGCTTTCACATCCTCCTCCTCGGCGCCTAAATCCTCTTGGCGTTTGTTCAAATCGCGCCAACGGCTAAGACTCCCCCGATCCACCGGACCAATCTCGGCAATTTCGACCCGAAGGCGCTTAAGTTCGCGTTCCGCCTGGGCCAACTGCTTTGCATTCATCGGTTCTAGAGTTTTTTCAAAATCTTCTAAGGGCGACGATTCCCATCGTAGGGTAATCATGTCCAACTGCCGTCTCTTTTGGGTTAGCCGGCCCTCGCCGTTCGCCAGCTGCTGCTCCAACGCACGCGTTTGCTCCGCCAATTCGCGCCGGTCGGCTCCTAACCGTTCCTGCCGCGACGATATCATCTCAAAGTCATGGGCAATAGCTGATCTCCGTTCCCGCCTGCTCTCGGCCTCCAGCCGCCACGTCTGAGCCTCTGCCTTGTGGCTGTCACGCAGGTGCGAAAGCTTCTGTACCCGCTCCTCGATCCCTTCTAGTTCCACTTGCCATCGTTCTCGTTCCGCCGCATCGCGAGCCTGCATAGCCTGTTGGAGCGCGGCTTTGCCTTGATGCTCGGCCTGACGCGTCGTCACCTGGGCGATTTCCTGCTCCTTGGCTTTGATCGCCGATTGCAGGGTCTCGGAGGACCGATCATGCTCCACCATAGCGGCCTTTAACGCGGTTCGTTCTGCCCGCAAACGGCGCTCTCGTTCCGCCAAGGTACCAGGCTCATCTTGTTGCGACAGCGTGACAATCAAGGCTTCATCGTGTTGCCATGCGGTCTTACGCTGAACCAATCTCTGACTGGTCTGCTCCAAATCGGCGCTCACTTGTTTTAGTTGGTCCTGAACCGTCTCCAGTTCCCGCTGACACTCGTCTTTTTCAGCCTGTATGCGATCTAGCGCGGATTTCAGCCGGCTGATTTCTTTGCCGCTGCCGTCACCAATGGACGGTCTTTGACCTCCGGTAATCGCCCCCCCCACCAAGACCACTTGGCCATCGAGAGTGACGGTGCGAAAACGGAAGCGATGAATTCGACCAATTCTGGTCGCATCTTCCAACCTCTCCACCACGAGGACCCGACCTAACACATGGTACACGGCAGGCCTCAGATCTTGCTCAAACCTCACCAAATTCGCGGCCCAGCCAACCGCTCCCGGCAGCTCAGCGTACGCTAAGTCTGCGCTTGACAGGTCTCGAACACTGAGAATGTCCAAGGGCAAAAACGTGGCTCGACCCCGCTGTCCGGTCTTTAACCACTCGACCCATCGCCGCGCATCTTCCTCGCGATCCACGACTAAGTCTTGATGCCCTCCGCCTAAAGCTACCGCCAAAGCGTCCCGAAATTCTGGTTCGGTTTCGACCAGCGAACCGAGAATCCCTCTGGGGGCCAAAATCCCACCTTGGTTGGCCTGTGCCAGCACTGCCCGCACCCCGGGAGACAGTCCAGGACCGGTTTGACT
>JAMCVM010000131.1 GCA_023475835.1 Bacillota bacterium
GGCGACGGTGCTCCAAAAATTCGAAGTCGTCTCGGAGGTGGAATGCGGTGGAGCTGCAGCATACGTTCCGCCAAGAACCGCCACCAAGGACAGGCTAGTTACCATGGTGAGCGTGACGGTTTTCCAATAGTTCATCGTGCACTCCTCCTGTTTTGGGGTATGTCGACCAGAATCAGGATAGGACGAAAGTGTTAACAAGTTATAAAGATTGGCGCGGGTGCTGAGGAATTTTTAACCAAAAGGTCGTCCCGGGACCTGGGCCAGCATTCACTCCCACCTGCCCTCCGTGCAACGTAATCAGTTGTTTGGTGACTGCCAATCCCAGCCCCGCCCCGCCGGTATCCCGACTCCGAGCAGGATCCGTACGGTAGAGTCGGTCGAAAAGGTACGGTAATTCTTCGGGCCTCACTCCGATGCCGGTATCGTGGACCTGCACGATGACCGCCTCGAGGTCCGCCTGAGCCGAGACTGTGACGTTTCCTCCGGACGGAGTATATTTGAAAGCATTTTGCAGAATATTGTGTAACGCTTGGCCGATGCGGTCTGCATCGCAGACCACTCGAGGCAGCGTGGACGGGAGGTCATCATGGAACGTCAAACCCCGTCGCTGGGCTTCGTCGCGAAACGGTTGGAGGAAGGCCCCGAGCCAGGAGGCGAATTCTATGGACTCCCAGCGCAGGGTCAGTTCTCGGGCATCGGCGAGTGCGAGGGTTTGGAGATCGTCCACCAGCCGAACCAAATGACGGACTTGATCGCGCAGGACGGTATCGGGAGAATACCCTGGCACCAGGACACCCTCATCTAGGGCCTCAAGATAGCCCCCCAGGACACTCAGTGGGGTGCGGAGTTCGTGGGCCATATCGGCTACGAACTGATGTTCCCGATGTTCGCTCGCCGCCAAGGCCTCTGTCATGACATTAAAATTCTTGGCTAAGATTTGCGCTTCTGCCACCCCGGTCACGGGGACGTGAATATCGCGGCGACCTTCGGCCACCCTTCGGGTCGCGCTTGACAGGGTTTCCAAGGGTTTTGACGCGATCCGACCAAACCACCCACTGACCCCCAAAGCCAGCAGGAATCCGCTGCCGGCGGCGACCATCAAGGCGCGTTCAATCGCCCGGAGAACCGGCGACAGTTCGGGTTCGAAGCTCGGTGGATTCACCAACGTGACCCATCCCAGAATGCGCGACCCTCGCCGTAATGGCACGATGACGCGGCCGGGCCCTCCTCCCTGTCCTGAAAGCGTTCCCACCTTGAGGGTCGCGGATGATCCCAGCGGATGGATCACCAGACTGACGCCCAGTTGATTGGCAATATCCTCGGCTCGTTGTTGGAGTCGCCGCCATCCCTCCCGATGATCTGCCACATCGAGTTTATGGGCCACGTGGCGGACGATGTGTAAATCGCGCACGTGGACATAATGGGCCAGTTGATGAGCTGCGGTGTGCTGTACCACCAAGGCGATGATCCCGACAACGACCGCTAAGGCTAGACCTGTCGTCATAAACCACAGCCATCGTAATTTCCAAGTCCCGATCATGAAAGGTCGAGGCCCCATTGATACCCCAACCCATACACAGTATGAATCGGCGACGGCCACAACCCAAGTTTTTTGCGCACCTTGGCGACAAATACATCGACCGTTCGATCCACCGCGTCGCCGTCCGGTCCCCGAAGGACGTCCAAGAGCTGGTCGCGGCTAAACGTCTGACCGGGATGCCGGATGAGCGTGACCAAGACCAGGTATTCGGAGGGGGTCAACACGGCCGACCGGCCGTTCACTCGGACCATCCGGGTTTGGGTGTCGAGATGAATCGGCCCGACTTCCAGGAGCCGTTCGGGAGGTTCTGGCTTCGTTCGTCGCAAAACGGCTTGAACTCGCAAAACCACCTCGGCCGGGGAGAAGGGTTTGGTAATATAATCATCCGCTCCAGCGCTGAGCCCTTGGATCCGAGAAGGCTCCTGAGACAGGGCGCTCAGGACAATGATCGCCACCTCGGGATGAATTCGGCGAACCTCGCGCAACACCGACAAACCGTCCAACTCAGGCAACAAAATATCCAGAAGAACCAAATCGGGCGGATCCATGGCGATGGCCTGCAGGGCCGAGTGCCCGTCTCCATAGATCGTCACCGTATATCCGGCTCGGTTCAGATAAGCTGCTACTAGGGCACCTAGTGCCGGTTCATCTTCAACAATCACTATACTGACCATATTGCCACTATACACCCGATGACGAAAAATCCACCACCCTGGATCTCAATCAGCTCTGAAGAATGAAGGCATAGTTTGAAGCCGCTACCGGGGGGCATTTCTATCAATTCTAAGAGCACGAGGACTTGGAGGGTGGCTCAGACTTCCCCATCGTGCTGGATGACACGCTATGCCCGAAGGGCATAGTGATAATGGGCATGGGGTAGCGTCCCGGTGAAAACGCCGTCATTCTCCGGGCGAAACTGTCGTTTTTTTCTATTCCCTTGACTCGCGAGTTCGGGGTGCACGCGCTACCACCCCAACCGGGGCTTGTGTCGGCGCTCGCCACGGCGAGCGATCCGGGCTTTATCCACCCCGGAATCTCGTGCGGCTCCACCAGTTTTATCATCGTCCCTCGGATGCTCAGGAAAAAGACCATCGGCCCCAACGTGGGTTGGTGGAGCACCAAAATATGGAGGAGATGCGCCATGGGCATGAGATGATGAAACCCCTGCATCGCGTTCCAATCCCGGGAATCAAGGGCTTATACTCATATCCGAGGGGTTTTTCGACGAGCATGTGTTCCTCGATATCCCAGCGATGACGCGCCATCCGATTGCACCGTTCTCATCCATTGCGTCGCGTGAAGGGCTTGCCGAAGACCCACGTTCAGATGCTCTGGTGGTCTCGGGCGGCATCGATCCAGGTCTCGGCACACTGGACGAAATGGAGCACGGTATTGAGCCACTTTGGGGTTCCGGATCGTACCAGTCATAGGGGGCTCTTACGCACTTTCTGTTATTAAGAGTCGACGTAGTAACGATGTAGCGCCTAATAGTGCGGGTGGCGATTATTTCCTCGTGAAAATCAGGGGGACTCGTCAGAAAGTCGAGAGAAAATAGACAGATATTGCGTATTTCCCGTAGCATCAAACATAAATATCGGGAAACCACTGCATATTTCTGTTATTTATTGTCGGCGAGTAAATTAGCAATACTCCACTTTCGCCGTTATTTTTTGAGAAAATCGGAAACCCTTTATACACAACGACTTCCGACACCGCTATGTGTAAATTACGATTTTATTCGACGAAGCCGGCAGGAAATAAAGGAAATGTGCAGAAGTGTATGTTACTAGCAAAGCAGGGGAGTTTGTGGCTCGGATTGTGGAAAAGCGGGTACCTGGTCATCGTACGCCGGTCTATTATTACCAACATTCTTATCGGATTAAACTCCAACCCGAAGATCGCGGCAAAGGGCCCAACTCGGGCCCCAGCCGAGTAACAACGGAATCGGTATATCTGGGAACCGCGGAACAAATTCGGGATCGTTGCCGCCTCGGGCAAGATCCACAGGCGGTGTCGACGAAGGAATTTGGGTGGGTAGCCGGAGTGATGTCGATGATTGAGAAA
>JAMCVM010000180.1 GCA_023475835.1 Bacillota bacterium
ACCAGCGCCGCCATGTTACTGGTCACGACGGTGGCCTTGTGCTCTTGGGCAATCACTTCGGGCCGAATACCCGAGAAATTCTCGAGTTCCCAGTCGTTTTTCAGAATATCGTAGTGCGTTTCGACACCCCAGCGCAAATGGTACACCGCTGCGACTTGCTCGTAAGGCAGCAACGTGGCCGGCACATTGGCAATCAAAATTTCTTGGCTCCCATTGGTCAACGGGATCTTGATCACGCGAAGACGCAGGACCGTGCCTACGGGCAAGGGATTGCCCGTGCGGACCAATTTTTGGGCCCGACGCTTGGTGACCACGAGGGTTATCCATCCGTCCTTGGCCACTGAGCCAAACTCTTCCACATAAAAACTCTCCTTGACCCGCATCAAGAACCGGGCTCCCATCTGCGCGAGCTGGATGCAGAAGGCTAAGCCCGGGAAGCCCTTGGCGTAGTCCAAGGGTCGCCGCGCTCGAAAAGCCATAGAATCCGTAACAACTGCCCAACCAGGCCGTAAACGGCCTGCATGTTCCGCAAGGCAAGGTCCCGTTCCGACGCCTCATACCGATCCAGCACGGCACTGAGACAAATCCCATTGGCCACATCGTAGGCATGAGACATTTGGGCCCGAGCCAGTCCCGGAGCCTGTTTACCGCCGGTTTCTCCATAGACCTCGCGGAGTTTGGGAGTATTCGGAATTTCTAACGTGCTCCCATCGATCGCCACGGGAATCATCTGCCCAATGACGGTGTAATTGTTGGCCGCATACCAATGGCGGACCAGCGTGTCATTGAGATCGACAAAGGCCCTCGGATCCAGTTTTTGTCGGGCTTCGGAAAAGGATTGTTTCGTGTACGACGCCACGGCGGGAAGATGTTGCTGAAGAAAGTTCGATCATTCGACGCTCGTCGTAAGCACTATCCGATTCAAAATGATACTGACGAGGCTCACCAACCCGACTTTCCGCTGTCGAGAAAAGTCCTGGGGCCTATGAGCATACGCGCGTTGAAACTCGGGAGACTCAAGACGAGCGGCTATCTGGTCAAAGACATACTGAACGGTGGTCATCAGCCAAAAACTTTTATTTGTGAGGGAAGACGCGCAGAAGATCTTCGGGGCTCAATAGGCTGAGGTGTGCGATGGAGTATGAGAGGAAACGATCGAAGAGGTTGAAACAAGGTTTTGGCCCCGTTGACGCCCACTGAAAAGTTGGATAGTGTATGGAGGAACGGTACATAAGGATTTGGGTGATGGATTCCACCTAAGGACGCTCTTGGTCCAAAACCACCGGAGGATTCCGGTTAATGACTCCTATCCTTGAAGGATAGGAGTCATTTTATGTGTTCACGCGGTCATGGGAGGGGAGTCTATGGTCAACCAGTACCTGGCTCAAGGGTTTCAAGTGGCATTTGTCGTCTTCTTCGCTCCCTTGTTGCATGGCATCATGGAACGCTATCGGGCCCGTCTGGCCCGACGTCATGGCCCGCCGATTTGGCAATCGTATCGTAATCTTTGGAAATGGTGGCATAAAGAAACCGTGCGCAGTCAGGAGAGCAGTTGGATTTCAGAATGGACGCCGATTTTTTATGTCATCGCTCCGATGCTGGTGGCCATGCTGATTCCGGTGTTGACGACGTTTCCTTTGCCGTTTGCCTGGATGGGCGACATGTTGGCGGGCGGCATGATTTTATCTGCCGGCGGATTTGCTTTGTTGCTGGCGGCATTAGACAGCGGCGGAACGTATCCTGCGGTGGGGGTCAGTCGAATTCGGTTGATCGGAACGTTCACCGAGCCTTTGGCCATGTTGGTAGTGTTTGGGGCAGCCTCGGCAGCGGGAGCGACCATTCCTTTTGTGGTCAACCAATCGTTACAATCGACGCAATGGTTCATAACCCCAACCCACGTTCTTTTAGTGGTCGGATGGTTCCTCTTGCTCATCGCGGAATCCGGTCGGATTCCGGTGGACAACCCGTCGAGTTCGCAAGAACTTTCGATGATTGATCCAGGACGCACCTTGGAGTCGAGCGGGCCAGATTTGGCTCTTTACGAGTGGGGCGGCTGGATGAAGTTTGTGGTGTTGAACGTCATTTTGCTTAACGTGCTCACGACTCCCTGGGGGCTGGCTCAGAGTCTGGCTTGGGGCGATGTGGCATCCGCGGTAGTCTTGGTAGCTGTAAAAATCATCTTGGTGTCCCTGATTTTAGTGAGCATTGAAGCTGGATTTGCCAAATTGCGTTTGGTTCGCAATGTCGACTTCTTAATGGCGGCCATTCTCTTATCAGCCTTGGCCGGGTTGGCCACGGGGTTGGTCTTGTGACATTCGGGGAGGTGGGCAAGACCTCATGACGCTTTTAGATCTAGCAGTGTTTTTGTTATGGAGTACCGCTGTACTCATGGCGATGGTAAAGACCAACCGTTCAGTCAATTTACTGTTTCGCATCCAAGCCTTGGGCGAAGCCACAGTGGCCGCAGTCTTGGCCGTGACTCTGCCATACTCCTGGCTATGGTTGACCGTAGCGGCGGTCCTAATCATCAAAGTGCTGATCGTGCCCAGGCTATTGTTTCACAATGATCCCTTGGTGCAGGGGGATTATGGTGCCCGGTCACCGTTTGGAACCACGGCGCTACTGTTTTTCTTTCTGCTGGCTACGGTGTTTGCTTTGGTCCTGGTGCACTGGATGAAAATCGGCCACCCGACCCTCGTGGGGGTTTTGTTGGCTGCGCTCTTGGTCTCGCTTATTCATATGTCGTCGCGCTACGAGGCTTGGAGCATTGCCCGCGCGCTCCTTGGCTTAGAAACCATTTGCGGCGCAGGAATACTCGTCATCGGTTTGACGCTCGAGGAGCCGGCAGATCTCGCCGTCGATATCGTGGCGCTGTTTTTGGCGCTGACCATTTCCTGGGTCGCCTCCACGCTGATGCGCCTAAAGCACACGGTGGACGTGCGTGAGATTAAGGAGTTGATCGGATGACCGGCGCAATGATCTGGGTGCCGAGCACCTTGATGGGGTTGGGGATGGTCATCTGGGCTTTGCCTGACCGTTTTCTGAAGATGGGGGTGCGCCTGGCTCTGATGGTTCTCCTGGCGGCATTGGTTAGTCAATGGGCGGGAGTTTGGCACGCTCCGGATGCTTTAGCTGCTTGGTTCTTTCGAATCATCGCGGTGATTGCCATCATTGTAATTTGGTACTCGGATCCCTATATTGAGCGGGAAGCCCGCCAACACCGCTGGCCGCCCTCGCGGCTCAAAGCCTATTTTGCCTTGCTTTTGCTGTTCGTGGCCTCGCTGGTGGCCGTGTCGCTGTGGACGAGTTTTCTCTTTTTGTGGGTCGATATGGAGATCGTCACCCTGTCCTCGGTGGTGTTAGTCGGGATCGAGGCCGATGGGCGGTCGTTAGAGGCGGCATGGAGATTTTTGATCGTGACCGAGGCTGGAGGGCTTTTGGCCCTCATCGGGACGGTCGTTGCCGTCAGCGCGTCTGGACACTCGCTCGGGGTATGGAGTTTTCACCCCGCGCTGCGCTACCCTCTGGCCGTCAATGCCCGTTGGGCGCTGGCAGGGGCCTACATGATTTTGGTTGGTTACGGTACTAAAGCGGGCCTCGCTCCCTTTCACACCTGGCTTCCAGACGCTCACAGCGAAGCGCCGGCACCGATTTCCTCGTTGCTGTCCGCGCTGAAACTAGCGAGCGCAGCGCTATTGATTTACCGCTCTTTTCAGATGGTATCGTCCACCGTGCCCGCCGTATTTCTTCACGATGGGATGATTGTGCTGGGCTTGTTATCCCTGTTGATAGCGGCGGGATTTGTCGCCTTTCAAACGGACTTAAAACGCCTTTGGGCGTACTCTAGCATTGAGCACATTGGACTTATTACTCTGGGTATGGGATTTGGCGGCTTGGCGCTCATCGGCGCGATGCTGCACATATGGACCCATGCGGTTAGTAAGACCTTGCTCTTTCAAAATGCAGGGACTGTGCGCATCCTTTATCATACCTCCGACAGCGCCCATGGGGCACAAGATCTTTTAGCGCGCACGCCTTGGACGGGAGGCCTCCTGGCGTTAGGGGCCGCTGGAATTGTGGGGCTGCCCCCGTTGGCCCCGTTTTGGAGCGAGTGGCTGATTGTTGCCGGAGGCTTCGTGGTGCCCCAATACCGAATTTTTACGGTCATTGCCGTAGCCTTGCTGGTGGCGATTTTTATCGGGATTGCTCGGCGCATGCCGTCTTGGTTGTTCCGACCGGGTCCGGCCGACCGAGAAGAAGGGTTAGATCGAATAGACGAACCATGGTCGTTGCTGCTACCGACTGTCGTGTTGGCCGTCCTGGTGATTGGCGGGGGCATCGGTGCTCCCCTGGTGGCGCCTCATTTGTGGCAGGCCGTCGTGCGTGAGGCGTTTTCTCATAGTTTCTGATGCGGACTTGATCGTGAGAGGATGACCAAAGATGGGTGTGGTGGGCCGAGCGGATGAGCAAACGTTTGACGGCTTAACATCATGGATGGATGCATGGGCGAAGGCACGGGAGCAGGGCTGGGAGACGATCTTGGTCGATGGCAGAAAAGACGGCCTCAGCACCCTAATGTTTCATCCTGCGGGCGGGAGCCACCAGGAATTGCTGCTGACGCCATCTGACTCATTTACGATCCCGCTTCCCCAAGACTCGGGCCTGGGTGAAGCCATTTGGTCTTTGTCGCTGGCCGTAGAAGACCTGCCGTGGCTCGGGTGGGATCACCCGTATCGCGACCGCTCGGTGCTGGGCAAAGGGATTTTCACGTATCCCTTAGGGCCGGTGCGGGGGGATGTGTCGGAATCGGTCTTTTACCGCTTGCAGGTCATGGGCGACGACATCGTGCGCTTAACCGTGGAAAATGGGTTTAAACGCCGCCATATTCGCCAGCTCTGCCGAGGCCGTTCATGGTCAGACGCGTTGGCCCTGGTGGAGCGGATGACGACCACTTCCACGGTGGCCCACGCCTTAGCCTTTAGCCTGGCGGTCGAAGATGCATTCGGGTGGTCGGTCGCACCTCAGGCGACTTGGATCCGCACCTTGGTGGCGGAATTGGAACGCATGGCAAGTCATGCTGGGGATCTCGCATCCCTAGCCGCCTCCACCGGGCTGCCGGTGCCGCAGATGGAGTATCTAGCGGTCAAAGAGTTGGTCCTCGGTGTCAACTTCGATCTCTTTGGCCATCGATATTTGCGCGGCGTGATTGTTCCCGGCGGGGTTAGGGCGCCTAGTCAGCGACTTCCGCAGTCCGAAGAGTATGCGAAGGCTCAGCGTACACTTAGCTCGGGATTCAACCAAGTGCAGTCGGTGCGTCAGGGATTAGACCGTACCCCGTCTTTTTTGGATCGCCTCCATGGAACCGGGATCATTCCCGCCCAAACCCGGGAGTTTGTGCGTCCGGTAGGACCGATTGGCCGGTCCGCCGGCCGGCCCATGGATGGGCGGAGTGCGCATCCGTATCTGGCTTATGATCAATTGGAGTTCCATCCACCAGTCTTGTCGGAGGGAGACGCTTTTGCCCGCTATGTGATCAAAGCTGAGGAATTAGCCCAAAGCTTCGCCATGGTGCTTGAAATCTTGAAATGGCCTGAACGGCTGAGCGCAGGGACCGAATCTGAGGCAATGCATTCGGAGGTGCGGGTGTCGGAACGGCGCACCGGTCGTGCCTGGATTGAGGCGCCACGCGGTTTGATGGCTTACCGCGTCGAGTTAGCCGAAGACGGCAAGCTGAATCATCTTGGGATTGCTACCCCATCGCAAAGAAATTGGTATGTCGTGGCGCCAGCGGTGGCGCATCAAAACATTTTGCAAGACTTTCCGATCATTGATGCCAGCTTCAATTTATCGGTAGCGGGCTGGGATGGTTGATGAAGCGGGGGAGATGGGATCGATGTATTACTGGCACTGGGTAAAGAATTTATTAGCTAAACCCTTGACCACGGGGTATCCAACCGAACCGGACCGAGAAGTTCGGCGGTTTGCCCAGAGTGGGAGTGTAGCCCGGATTGAGACTCAGGCGATGGGACGGTCTAGCATCCAACGCTCCTGTGCCATCCGCCAGGTCGACGCCGGTTCGTGTAATGGCTGTGAGTCGGAACTGTCCTTACTGGTCAGTCCCATCTATGACTTTACCCGCTATGGGTTTAGCTATACCCCAGTCCCAAAACACGCGGATTTGTTGGTGGTCACCGGGGTCATTACCGAACCGATGGTGGCGGTGATCAAACAGGCGTACGCCCAGATGGGCACGCCCAAGCGGGTTTTAGCCCTGGGGGATTGTGCCATTTCCGGGGGATGGTTTAAAGACGCGCCCGGGGTGCTGGGATCGTTAGACGGCGTGGTGGCCGTCAGCGTATCGGTGCAGGGGTGTCCGCCCGCGCCTCCAGATATTTTGCGTGGATTATTGACCGCCCTGGACGGTGAAGTGCCGAGGGCGGTCGGCGAAGGAGACCGAGACTGATGACCAGTGTAGCCTGGTGTGTTGGTTGGCTGTTCTATCTTTTGGTAGCGCTGATCGGGGCTGGCCTGATCGATTGGCGGAGCTCAAAAGGATCGAGAACGTGGCTGGCGGTATGGATGGCCGGGGGGGCCTTGGCTTTGGCCTTGATGGCGAGAACATTAGCCTTGTCTGCTCGGCCTGGGCTCATTCACCTTCCGCCGCCGTGGCCCGAATTGGTGTTGCGCAGTGTGCCCTTGGGTTCGTTATGGTCGGCCGTGGCGGCCCTGCTATTTTTAATGACGGTCTTGATTACCCTCTCCGATCCTCGCCAGCGACGCATTTTGTATGCGCTATTGCCCCTCCAAGCCGGGATAGGGATTTACCTTTGGAGTGGAGATGGCCTCTTGCTGCTGTTGAGCTGGGAGTTCATTTCGGCCGTGAGCTATCTTGGCATTATCACCACTCGGCGATCACGGATCGTATGGAACGCGGGCTGGGTACTTTTGGCCTTGTCTGAATTAGGGGGCATGGCCTTGTTGGTGGCCTTAGTCTGGTTGCTGGGAGGACACGGGATAGGGCTCAACGACGGATTTTCTCAGATGGCGGTACAGGTTTCTCATTTAAGTGCGGCGGCTAAAACAACCATCATGTTGCTGGTGTTGCTCGCTTTTGGGGTAAAAGCGGGTTTGTTTCCCGTACTCATTTGGATGCCCATGGCGGAACCGCAGGCTCCAGGAGTGGTTGCAGGGATTTTCTCCGGGCTGCTGACCGCCTTGGCCATCAGCGGGATCCTGGCGGTCGATCAGGTGGTCCACGCAGGCCTTGTCTGGGCCATCATTGTCTTGCTGCTCGGCGTATTGGGTGCAGTCACGTCGGCCCTCTACGGCATCTTATCGCGTCACGTCAAACAAATTTTGGCGTATTCCACCTTGGAGGTGTTGGGCCTAGTCTTTTCCGCCCTGGGCTTATGGTCGCTGGAGTCAATCGTGAGCCCGCACAACGTGGCCGCCACCATGGCTCTGGACGCCGCGGTCATTTTATTAGTGGTGCATGCCGGCGCCAAGTTTGTGCTGTTTTCGGCCACGGACTATAGCGAGCGGTTCGGCCATACTTTGGACCGATTGGGAGGGCTGGTGCACAAGGCTCCTTGGCTTTCGCTGTTTACCCTGGGAGGAGTACTGGCTTTGGCAGGGATTCCTCCTTTGGGAGGATTCGTCGGCGAGTGGTTGTTGCTGGAGGCGATCATTAAACCGTTGGGGGTGGGTAGAGCCCAGGAACCGGTGCATCTGGCGCTTCTAGTCGCCGGCGCAATTTTGGCCTTGACGACCGCGCTCGGGGCCACCTTGTACCTTCGTTGGTTCGCCTTCATTTTTTTAGGCCGGTTGCACCAAACGGACCGGGAACCATTGACCGGCGACCCCGGTGTTTGGATGCGCATGGGCTTGGCGCTTCCCTGGGTATTGCCGATCTTGGGCGGGCCCGGGGTGGTGTGGTTTTTACCCTGGGCCAACCGAGTCTTAGTTTCGTTCATATCAACCCCAAAGATCGTGATTGCGCCTTCCTTCGTCAATATCAACAGTGCGCTCGGTTTGTCCAAACTGGGAATTAATTTGGTCCCGGCGCCGGGAGCGCAGGGGACGGTCTTTTATCCCCAGGCCTTTTTAGTCGGCGATCCGTATGTCCTGCTATTGATGGGAGTGCTGCTAGGAGGCGCTGTCGCGCTATTTCGGCGTTGGGCGCGAAGGCGAACCCGGGTGCGTTACGTGATGCCGTGGACCGGGGGCGCAGAACCGTTTTCAGCGCGCACCAGCTATACCGCGGAAGGCTTCGTCCATCCCTTGCGTCTGGCCTTTCAGCGATTTTACGGTCTGAAGCGCAATCGACACGACACCGAAGGGGGGAGGTTTTATCGCCATACCATCGTCTATCGCGTGGAAGAAACGTTTTACCGACCTATTTTAAGCGCTGGCGCTTGGGTGGCGGGAAGTCTCAGGAAAATCCAGTCCGGTCAGTTGACCCAATACCTGGCATATCTCTGGATTTTCCTAATCGTCGGGTTGTTGGTGGCGATCTTGGCTAAAGGATAGGCCAACCCACCGGCGCGACAGAGTCCGAAGAAAAGGTCCCCCATGGCATCGTAATCATCGCATTTTGCTTGCCCATCGCCCGACGTGCGCGCGTGTGCCAAGTCAGGGCTGAGGCAAGAATCGTTGTCGAGTTGCATAGGTTGGTATTACCTTCGCTGGGAGGTGACCACCGTGTTGCCATTCGTAACGGACTGGTCTCTGCAACAAAAGGGGCCAGTCGATCAACGACGCCATCAGGCCAAGGTGAAAGAGGCCCTCAGCCGCCAACTGGGGGACCTCATCACCGAGGAGAACATTATCCGATCGCAACGAGGCCAGACGATAAAAGTTCCGATCCGTAGTCTGCAACAATTCAAGTTTCGATTCGATCCTTGGCCGAGCCAACGGGTAGGTCAGAGTCAAGCGGTCCCCCGGGTGGGGGACCGGCTGGGCCGCCTACCCGAAAATGCTCGGGCTTCAGACCAGGGGGAGCGTGCCGGCGAAATTCCCGGAGTGGATTACGTTGAAGCCGAGCTTACATTCGAAGACGTCGAGGAGATGTTGTTTCGGGAATTAGGTCTGCCCTATTTAGAAAACAAGCCGATAGCCCGGGTGGTTCAGCCCGAGTGGGCCTTTAAAGACATTGCCCGACGCGGCCTGATGGGAAATTTAGACAAACGGCGATCTCTGCGCGCAAACATTTTGCGGTATGCCCGAGAGGGACACCCAGGATTGGGAAGGTGGATGCCCCAAGATCTTCGCTTTAAAACCTGGGTTCCAGAAGAGGTGCCCGAACAAAATGCGGTGGTAGTGGCCATGCGCGACATTTCTGGTTCGATGGGTGACTTCAAAAAACGCATGGCGCGCCTCTTTGCCTTTTGGATGCTAGGGTTTTTGAAAAGCCAGTACCAACAGGTGGAGGTCGTCTTTTTAGTACATCACACCCAAGCTCGTGAGGTCAGCGAACAAGAATTTTTTGAACTCGGAGAGAGTGGAGGCACGAAAGTCTCCTCCGTCTATGAACTCTGTGAAGAAGTCCTCGGGGAACGCTATCCTCACGCATATTGGAACATTTATCCCATTCATTTTTCCGATGGTGACAATTGGTCCGATGCGGACAATCGCCGCACGCTGGAATCGATTCAACGCATTTTAACCGTCGCCAATGTGTTGGGCTATGCCGAAATTCGCGAAGGCGGATACTCGAGCACGCTCATGTCCCAATTCTCCAAACTGATTCATCCACGATTCAAAATCGTGACGATTTCCCGAAGCCAGGATTTGTATTTGGCCTTGAAAACGTTTTTCCCCAGACAGGAAGAGGGCGCGACGGATGGCTAAAACCTATCCTGATGATCATGCTATCTGGCAGTTGGCCGTGGCTCACGGGCTTCGGCCCTGTCCCGTGATTTTCGAGCCCGTTCCGGCGTCCGTGCTCTATGAACACGCTGCCTACTTGATTCCTGGGCGGATGGCTCACTGGTCCTTTGGCAAGCAGTATCAACTGCTGAAAACACGATACGACTACGGTCTAGGCAAGTTGTATGAAATGGTGGTGAATACGAATCCTGCCTACGCCTTTTTACTAGCCAGCAATTCGAGTTTGGAAAACACCATGATACGGTGCCACGTGATGGGTCATGTGGACTTCTTTCAGGCGAACCAGGCCTTTTCTCATACTCCCAAGAACATGATCGATGTCGTCAGTCATCATGCGGACCGCATTCGCCAATACGAATTTCAGTATGGCAAGAACGTTGTCGAATCTTTTCTGGACCACGTTTTGGCTATCGAAGAACACGTGGATTGGGACCGACCGGCCCGCCGTGGTTTTAGTTCTGTGGCGAACGTACAAACGCCTCCGGAAAAATCGATTCGGCCGAGATATGAGGACCTGTCGCCTACGACCAGCGCGCCATCTAAGTCGTCGCCAAGTCGGCCTTTACCCCGTCCTACCTTCGATCTGTTGGGATTTTTGATGACGTCTAGTGACGCTCTGGAAGACTGGCAGCGTGACATTATCGGCATGGTGCGGGAAGAGATGCGCTATTTGTGGCCACAACTGCGGACAAAAATCATAAATGAGGGTTGGGCCACCTATTGGCACTTGCGCTTGATGCGCGAGATTTCTTTGGCGGATGACGACTGGGTGGATTTCGCCCGAATGCATGCCTTGGTGGTTGCTCCGCAAGAGTTTCAGGTCAATCCCTACGCGCTGGGCAGCCGAATTTTTGAGTCGATTTGGCAAAAAGGAGGAGATGAAGCTCTGTTCTTGGCCAGGGAGGTCGAAGAAGACACCTCGTTTTTACGCAATCACTTGAGCCCTGAATTGGTGCAAGCCATGCATCTATTTGTGGCCGAACGCGAACACCAAGAAATTTTTGTTCACACCGTCGATGGCAAGGCGGTACGCGACCTATTGATCCACGACCTAATGCACGGCGGCATTCCTGTAATCAGTGTGGACGACGGCGATTTTCACCATCGCGGAGAACTGTTGCTTCGTCATCATCATGACGGTTCCGACTTAGACATACGTTATGCGGAAGAGACGCTTCGCCACGTGTATCGACTGTGGGGACGACCGGTCCATTTGGAAACCGTGGTGGCTGAACGCCAGGTCCGGCTCAGCTGCGACCAGGACGAGGTGACTAAAGCCACGTTATAAAGACGGTGGACTTTCCCAAGAAGCAAAAGCGGGGGCGGAGTCAGTCGGTCCAGGCGAGGCTGCCCCGCAAGGGATGAATCGCGTCGTCGGCGAGCCCGCGCGGCAGTGACGCCGCTGAAAAGTTGGAGGGCTTAAAGGAGGGATTGGCCATGGATTTGTGGGCACGCTTGCAAGAGTATCACGATAAAGAGAGCGAATTCCGATGGACTGGCACCTTTCGCGAATACTTCCAAATGGTGTCTGAGCACCCCGAGTGGTCAGCCTTGGCGCATGCCAGGATCTATGCCATGATTATGGCCGCCGGAGTCGACCAAGACGAAGACGGCGGCACTCGCTATCGATTCTTTGAACAGGAGCTTTTCGGACTCACCCATTGTATCGATCAATTAGTCGATTACTTTCATTCCTCTGCGCAAAGACTGGAAGTTCGAAAACGCATCTTGTTGCTGATGGGCCCGGTCGGTGGGGGCAAGTCCACCCTAGTGGCATTGTTGAAACGAGGCCTGGAGCAATATTCACGAACCGAGTCGGGTCGCGTGTTTGCGCTCCGAGGCTGTCCCATGCATGAAGAACCGCTGCACCTGATCCCCAAAGCGCTCCGAGCCGACATTTTTCGCGAGACTGGACTGTTTATCGAAGGCGATCTGTGCCCCTGGTGTCAACAACAGCTTCAGGAGGTTTACCAAGGAAAAATCGATGAAGTGGCGGTCGAACGGGTGCTGTTTTCAGAAAAAAACCGCGTTGGGGTGGGAACATTTTCCCCCAGTGATCCTAAGAGTCAGGACATTTCGGAGCTTACCGGCAGCATCGATTTGGCCACGATCGGCGAGTATGGCAGTGAGTCCGATCCTCGTGCCTATCGGTTTGATGGAGAGTTGAACGTTGCCAATCGGGGCCTGATGGAATTTATTGAAATGTTGAAAAGTGATGAACGGTTTCTCTATGGTCTCTTAACCTTATCGCAGGAGCAAAGCATCAAAACCGGTCGCTTTGCGATGATTTACGCCGATGAGGTCATTGCTTCCCATAGCAATGAGGCCGAGTATCAGCGCTTTGTAGAAAACAAAAAGAATGAGGCACTCCGCGACCGGATGATTTTGATTCGGGTACCCTACAACCTGCGGATCAAAGACGAACAGCGGATTTACGAGAAGCTGATTGGGGATTCGGGATTGAAGAATGTGCACTTGGCCCCCCATACCTTGCGTGTGGCGAGTATGTTTGCCGTCTTATCTCGGCTGAAGGATTCGAAAAAGCAAGGCATGTCGATCATCAAGAAAATGAAACTTTATGATGGTCAGGCAGTCGAAGGCTACAGCAGCAAAGATGTGCGGGAATTGCGCGAAGAGTTTGCCGGCGAAGGCATGGATGGCTTGTCCCCGCGCTATATTATCAACCGACTGTCGACGGCCCTAGTGAAGACGGGGGTGCGCTGCATTAATCCGCTCGATGCCCTGCGAACCTTGAAAGATGGGTTGGAGCAGCATACGGGAATCGGAGAAGAAGGCAAAGAGCGGCTGCTGGATCTGATTTACGATACTCGGAAAGAATTTGACGAGTTGGCTAAGACTGAGGTGCAAAAGGCGTTTGTGTATTCGTTTGAAGAATCGGCGCAAGCGCTGATGAACAACTACCTGGATAATATCGAGGCATACATCAATGAGGCTAAGCTTGTCGACCCGATTACCGATGAGGACTTGGAGCCGGACGAAAACTTAATGCGGTCGATTGAAGAACCCATAGGCATTTCCGAAAACGCCAAACGAGCGTTTCGCGAAGAGATCTTGATTCGTATCTCATCGCTGGCTCGGCGAGGAGAAAAGTTTCGCTATCAATCGCATCAGAGTTTAAAAGAGGCCATTGAAGCCAAGCTGTTCGACGACCTAAAAAACGTGGTCAAAATTACCACGTCGACCAGGACGCCCGACGAAGACCAACTGCGAAAGTTAAACGAAGTCGCCAATCGCCTGATGAGTCACAACGGCTACTGTCCTGAGTGCAGCAACGCCATACTGCAATATGTAGGCACCCTCCTAAGCCGTTAAGCCCGGGAGAGGGGCAGATGACGAGGACTCGTCCCAAACCAGCGACCAGAAGTTGCAAAAACGGTTAAAATACGAAGAGGAAGAAGGCAAAGCGAGGGTGAACAGTGCGATATCTTGCCAAGTTGTCCACCTATGGGGCGCGCTCAGGCATGAATTTTTGGAATCAGTGGGATGCGACATCGCATTGGTTACAGTCCATCGGCCAGTCGACTGACCACAGCGAACTATGGGTCCGGGCGAAGGGACTTAGTCCGCTGAGCCCTTGGTTGCAGGACTCGGGTGCGCGGGTGGCCAATCTGACCGGATGGATGGATTCGACCTCGGTGGCGTCGCTTTGGAAGTATCTTCGCATCTTTGCGCAGGGAAGGATCGAGTCGTTTAAAATCCCCTGCGGCAATGAAGCTTGGGTGGAGTACAGTCCTGACCGCATGATTCGGATTAAGGCCGCTGAGGCCAGTTGGTTGTGGCGCGAAGCCACCGAGGTTTGGCATCCGGAGGCCTGGCCGGATCTTAGCCAACGCGCGTGGCGCGATCATGGCCGAACCCAGCAGGCGTGGCGGTACTCGTGGGGATATGCGGTGGCGCGCCACTTTCGCTCAGGATGGAAAGAGTGGACAGTGCGTGCGGATGAGGATTATGGCCAGTGGCTGGACCAGCGCTGGTCTGAGTTTGTCGACCGTTTGGGGTTGAGACCCGTGCACCTATCCTGGAGTCCCGCTGAGGGCCTGGTGGGATTTCCCTCTGTCGGTCTTCCCGCTCGGGTCGACGAGGTGTCTCTTCGCATCGCTCCCATGCTGGCGGTTCGACCAGACTTTCGCCAGCGTTCGTTAGCGGGTCTAAGTCTAGAGGCATTGTGGCAGTTTCCCGTCTGGGGTCCGAACTGGTCAGCGCGCATTGCTCTTTTGAAAGCAGGTCTGCCCCATCCTCGCCTTGAGGCACGATTTGCACCAGTGTCGGAAGAAGACGATGATCATTTTCTAAGGGTGCAAGCGCACCGTCTACCCATTTTGGGACTGTCGGCTTTGCCGTTTCCGGAAACGGTGCAAAATGGCAGTTGGGACGAGGTCTCGCAGTGGATTGATTGGCATTCAGACGCCCAGGCGTTGGTTCAGGCCTGCCGAGATTTTGCTCATCACCTCGCTGCCCCGGCCGGGCGTTTGCCGGAGGGATGGCGCTATAGTCGACTCGAATCCGAACCCGGACGTTGGGTGATTCGCCATTGCCGGCGGCCCATCAGCATCGAACTCAGTTGGCCGCGAGCGGTCCATCCTGGGCACATTTCGCTTAGTATCGGCGGCGTAGTCAACGTGGATTTGGACGAACTAGACCCTTCGGGCCTAGTCAACCGATGGGATCCGCGCTGGCAATATTGGCAGACAACCGTTAATCGTCTACTGATCCGGGTGGGCGACTGGATCGAATCCGATCAGGTGGTGAGATAAGGGGCGCTTGTCTCTTCACTTGAGTGCTTGGGATGATTCGTCCGCTTTGGATCCGAAAGAGCGGGTGCATAAGTCCCCAAAAGCAGGATCTTAGGATTCTGAAAGCCGCAAGGTTCCGATCCTCGAAGGGCAATTTTTCGAGTTTTGCACCAGGTTCCTAGGGGTAGCGCGATGAACATCCCGAGTTTGGCGTCGGTAACGATCAGTGCGCCGTACGAATTTAGTATCTTGAGTTTTGCACTCCCAAAACATCAGTAATCTTCGCCAGTTGGCGCCGACAAAAAACGGAGGAAACCCGCATGAATACTAGGTTGTGGGTATCATCCGGATAGGATCCCAATGAGCCCAAAATGGCGGGTGTCATGAGCTCAGAGGTTTCGCAGATCGGGAAAATCCTCGAAGACCTCCACGATTCGATGACGAGCCGGTGAATGGAGACCCTAGAGACCTTCACATTGCGGTCTATCGTGCGGAACGCGGGATTTGAGACGCCACCAGACTACCGTGTACTCGAAATGATGCCCTTCTAAAAGGATTGCTGCCCTAGATTCAGGGATCATCCGATGCCGCCGTGCGTTCCCAGATGCGTACCGTTAGGCGACGCAACTCGCGATAAGAGGCTGGCAAGGAGCATGTCTTCTCCACCTCTTGGTGGTTATTCCAATACCGTTCATTGCCATCGACAAACGGGCTGGAATCCGAGACTTCCACCTTCATCAAATATTTCTGCCAAATGGGATCGCGAATGACCACAGCAGCCGCGATTGAGCCGAAGGATTCGCCTTCAGAATTGGCTGCCATGGAGGCCCCGCAGGAAATGGATCCGCATAAACCCACGAGGGTACCGTATGTTGAGGGCGTTGAACACAGGATCCACAAATCCGGGTCTGCTGCCCTTGAGCTATCGCCGCGATCAAACCCGTCGTTCGTGACCTCGCCTGGCAAAAAGTACACGCCGGATTGAGTAGATCCAATAATCGAATGCCCCCATCTTGGCAGGCTCGTTGAGAGGCCAATCCCCCAGGGGACACATCGTTTCAATGCAGTCCTCGCTCAAATACAACCTTTGATGTTTCCAGTGGGGGATGGGGCGGCAACGATCCCCCGAAAAAGACGTACTCTCCGTTTCTCATAGCGGACCTTTCCGGTTCAATACGGGGCATACAAGGTATTACTCGGCTCAGCGCCCTGCACTTCGGTACCTCCCGGAGCAAATAATTCGCCACTTTAACCCCTCTGGGCAATCGGCGGGGGAGTGGTTAAAGTAACGATAAGTCGGCAGATACTCTAGCCCATAAGAGACGGGTTCGGAGGGTTGCGGTAGCTCAGTTGTCCAAAATGGATTTTCATCACCATTGAACGTCAACGGACAGCATTGCAAGTTCGCTTGCAAATAAATTTGGTGGCGTGGTTTCGGAACACACCTCCGACCCGGTATACGACCGCCTCGCCACCGTAAACTCCTTCGTGACGGTCACCTTGGTGGTTCTGGCATCTGACAATTATCGTTAGCGGCAGGAGTCACAGAGGTCGACATCGGAGCGTTTGAGGCAAGACCTGCATCCAAGACGGCGAACTCGTTGACGGCATTCGGCGCGGCTTGGACAAATGCGGTTGTCCCATCTTTATCGTAAACGATAATCTTTGAGACATGCTCATCTCTGCTGATTCATCCTCTCGTCATTTTGTTTCAGACATTCCCGAATACGTCAGATTGGGTGTAGCCCGAGGAGGAAAGTGATAAAAATCCGGTCAGTTTAGTCAGCTACGGCCCGTGCACCGTCTGTAACCCTAGTGATTTTGAGGTCTGAGCCCTGTCCCTGACTTATCCGGAGAGGTGCTTTGTTTCTCCAGAAAAACTTCGTATACACTCAAAAAATCCTTTTTGCCCACCTACATATTTTCACGCCGACAGAGGCGCATACCGGCCCGTTAACGCTTCAACCAGTACGTTGGCGACTCAAAAGTTTGGGGCATTTACGCCCTCGTTAAGGCAGCAAGGGGGCGATCGACCTCTCGCCGGATGACTGCGATCCGACCGATTCTGCCCCGGGATCCTCAAACCACGGGTTGCACGAAAGGACCTCTGTCTTCGGAATCCAAGTCCCCATGTTTTTCACAAAATAGACGCAATCACTTGACATTAGGTGGATGGTTAGGAAATCATAGGTTTAAAATAAATGACATATTTCTGAACTAAACCAACTATTAATCGTTTTACTAGTTTGACTTTCACGATTGAACCAACCACAATAAATGTGCCGTTCCGTATTTGCTGATTGGTCGGAATCAATAGTTCTATTGCTGTTTCTCTAGTGTCCCTAGACTCTGTGATAGGGAGTGGTTGCATGGATAGAACCCTATTTCAGACCGTGAATATATTTTCGTCCACCTGGTTATTGCTAATATTTGTCGTGGTAGCCCTCGGGAGTGGGTTGGCTTTTGCAGCAACATGCCGTAGTGTGGATTGTGGATATGACGGCGCGTGGACTTCCATTAAAACGAACAATGCTGGAGCCGAAGCATATATTTATGAGGACGATCCTAGGATTTGTACCGGTGAAACCGGTTCCTTCAGCGGGGCATGAGCGAGGGTGAATAATTCGACCAAGAGCAACGAACTTACGCAGGGGGGTGGGCATAATGGGGAGCGTGGAGCACCAGTACCGTGTATACTTTTTACGAATAGGGTTATGCCGACAAGCTAGAGCCGCCCATTCGAATTTATCCCATGAACTCAGCCTCAGAATACGGCACTGGGGACAGTTACGCGGTATTCACGAACGGTAGCGCCGTAACAGAATTCCTGATCAACGACATTGAGGAAGCGGACGAATCGTTAAGCTGGAATTGGATCGCCAACCAAGACCAGTGGTTCGGCGAAACCCACTATCTCCAGGATCAAACGCCTGGGGATCTCGATCATCCGGTCGAGTTCTACAATAGCGCTTCCCTCCAAGCGGGCGTCTGGTACCATCAAAATACCGCTGCCGAAGAGAAGAATACTGCTCCATACGGCAGTGGATCGTGGCCGATCGGCAACGCATTTGAGATTTGGGATACACGATACTCGACGGAGGGATAAC
>JAMCVM010000199.1 GCA_023475835.1 Bacillota bacterium
CCATCCGAACCGGGGACATAAGGCGATGGACGCCGCCGGGATTCTGCCGAATCGGCCGCCGGACAGCCATACCATGCATGACGGATTATCCGCCGATCGAAAACAGCCGGGGACGGACTCGCTTGGTAATGCGCACCATGGTCGCGAACTAGAAGATGCCAAAGAGCGCACCCACCAGCCCTGGGCGGAGGAGTTGCGAACCCTGCTCTATGAAATGAATGATGCCACCGAGGCAGCCCGGCAGGCTGGAGCCAACGCGGTGGACTTCGCCCTCAGAGCGCGTTTGCGAGAGCGCTAGGATCCGTTGATTCGCCAGGGGCTCGAAGAGAATCCCGAGACGTTGCCTGCCCCAGGGCGCCGACGGCGCCCAAAGCACAGAAGGACGCGAAACTGACTGGAACGACTCGATCGCGACCGCGAGGCGACGTTGCGCTTTTTGGATGACCTTACAGTTCCTTTTACGAATAATATGGCGGAACGTGACCTGCGCATGCTCAAAGTCCGTCCGCACATTTCCGGATCGTTTCGGTCAGACAAAGGAGCCCAGGATTTCGCCGTGATTCGCGGCTATTTGCAAACTGCGGCCAAGCAGGAACAATCCTTGTGGACGGTGTTGGAGTGCTATGCCTTTCAGATGAACAGACACAAGAACGAACCAAAAATTTATGCATCGGGCGTTGTCGCTGAAGTATCCGATGCTGACCGTCGGCAGGAAGCACAAACCCCTCGAAAAGTGAGGTCCACGGCTTCGGGGAAGTGGCCACTGGACTCGACTAAGCGCAGGCGTTCGACCCCTTCGGCGGCCACATCGTACCAGCGCCGACAGGACTGGCAAAAAAAGTGGTGGTGCGGTTCTAGGCGAAGTCCGTACAGGAGAACCCCGTCGACCGTGGCCAATTCTTCCAAGATGCCACGGCGTACCAATTCGTTGAGCGTTTTGTAGGTCGTGCCCCGGGCAAGTTCTGGCATCGTTTCAAGCAGTTGGTCACGGATTGCATCCGCACTCCAATGGCGACCGGGGTGGTCTAAGAGTAGGGCAAGTACGGCCCGACGCTGAGGCGTCAGGCGCATTTGACGGCTTCGAATCAAGTCTTCGGCCGAGACCACCCGGAATCTCCCCCCTTCACTTGATAAACTCAGGACTGCAATCAGGACTGCAATCAAATAGGAATCTTAGCGCATTCCGTTGGTGAGAACAACGGGGCAGGGCGAAGGCTCTTTAGGCTCCCCAGGGGATATTGGGATGATTGTTAACAGCCTCCGGACATTGAACCAGAACCCAATCCGCTGGATTAGATTTCGCTCTCACTAATCTCTAAGCCGCGAGCCACGCCAAGACCATAGGCATGGTCGGCCTTATCGAAGAGGCGGATTTGGCGAAGTTGGATGGGTTTGGGAACAGTCGCCATAGCCGCTACGGTGTTGTCGACTAATCGGGCTTGGGCGTCTCGGTCTAGCAGACGAAACAAGTTTCCTGCTTGCACGTAATCGTCGGAAGGATGTCGTGGCTGATATCGATCCACTGCGCCCAAAAGCTGCTGAGGTACTTCTTTTTCACCGGTTTCTCGGGCCCCGCCAAAGCTGTTTGGTTCGTAGACCGGATCGGCACTGCCATTTTCGTCAAATCGCATGGAGCCATCGCGGTGGTAGGTGTGGACGGGAGACTTTGCTTGATTGATGGGCAGCGCGGCATAATTCGTGCCAATACGGTAGCGGTGAGCGTCAGGATATGAGAACAGCCGCGCCTGCAAGACCTTGTCTGGAGAAAAACCCATGCCTGGAGGGATGTTGGAAGGCTCGAAGGCGGCTTGTTCGACTTCGGCAAAGTAGTTGGCGGGATTCCGATTCAATTCCATAATGCCCACTTCCAGAAGCGGATAATCTCGATGTGACCAGACCTTGGTGAGATCAAAGGGATCGATGGGATAACGGGCGGCCTCGGCCTCGGGCATCACCTGGATAGCCACCCGCCAACGCGGATAATCCCCGCGGTCAATGGCGTCATGGAGGTCGCGGGTGGCATAGTCGGGATCGTCTCCTGCCAAGCGTTTGGCTTGGTCGCGGTCGAGGGTCTTGATACCTTGCATGCTCTTGAAGTGCCATTTGACCCAAAACCGATGGCCAGAGGCGTTGATGAGACTGAAGGTGTGACTAGAAAAGCCGTGCATAAAGCGATAGCCATCAGGAATTCCTCGATCGGAAAATAAAATTGTCACCTGATGCAAGGATTCGGGGGAGAGGGACCAATAGTCCCACATCATCGTTGGCGACCTGAGTCCGGTATCGGGGGCCCGCTTTTGACTGTGAATGAAATCGCTAAACTTTAGACCGTCGCGAAGGAAGAACACTGGAGTATTGTTGCCCACCATGTCCCAATTGCCTTCTTCGGTATAAAATTTGACCGCAAAACCCCGAGGGTCTCGCTCGGTATCGGCAGAGCCGCGCTCGCCAGCCACCGTGGAAAAACGCACGAAGACCGGAGTCTCTTTTCCAACTTGTGAAAAGAGCGCGGCGTGGGTGTAGGCGCGAATGTCCTGCGTGACACGAAACACGCCGTGAGCTCCGGCACCCTTGGCGTGGACGACTCGCTCCGGGACGCGTTCTCGATTGAACTGAGCCATTTTTTCGATGAGATGGATATCCTCTAAGATGACAGGTCCCGACTCGCCTGCGGTAAGCGAATTTTGGTTGTTATTGACCGGAGATCCCGTCGCCGTAGTTAAGCGGGGTGGATTGGGTTCCATGATATTCCTCCTTGCGATGATGAGTTCACCTCCATTGGGATGACGGCTAGGCTGCGAGCACCCCATGGTCGGCCGACCACCCATATGAGGAATCGATCGGCCGTGATCTGCGCATCACGGGGTGGGTGATGCCGTCCTTGACCGCGGGGGTGACTCTACTCTTGGTGTGCTTCTAAAAACCAAAGATCCTTATCCAACTGGCGGGAAATCTCTGTAAACAGGTCGGAACTGTCAGCATCGAGATCGGCGGTTTTGGTGATAACTACCCGGATTTGGTTTGCCGCAACGGCTAGGCGGTCACTTAACAGACGGATGACCCGATGGTCTTGGCGATCTGTTATCGGCCATGGTTCTAACGGACTCTTTTCAGCCACTTCGCCCACCGGACTGCCCCCCGTTGAGCCCAAGGTGACAGCGCGTTCGGCAATAGAGTCCAATGCGTCTTGCACGTGACTGGCCACAGCATCGAACAACTCGTGGTAGGCGATGAAGTGCGGGCCGCGAACATTCCAGTGGGCAAGCTTGGTTTGTACATATAGATCGGTCAAGGTGATGGCGACATCGTTGAGCAGCGCAGACACCTGAGCGCGATGCGCTTCGGGCAAATCGATTCGAGTTGATTTAAGGGTCACTTTGAACACCTCCTGTGGCATAATAGCAGATAGGACAGAGTAGTACAACAGACAAGATGGCGACTGTTGTGGCTGCTGATCGAAGTAATGATTCGTTCGGAACTTTCGCGATCGATCGGGAAGATGGTCAGTCAGCCAGAGCCTCGCATCAAATTTAAGGCGCTTTTGAGGGCGCCTGGGAGCGCTATCACCGAAGCAGGCCCCAGGCTACGCTCTGCCCTTGGCAAGAGGCCCTCTAGATTTGAGCCTGGCAATGGCTCGGTGTTTTGTCTGATTCGGCTTAGCGATAGCCTGCACGACTCTTAGGGAGCCCCCTTGGCAAAGACGAGGATACGACCCATCATAATGGCTCGGCCTTGCGTTAATGATGGCGGCAAAGCCTGACGGTGAGGCTTCGCCCTTTGCTAAAATTCCTATGGTAGTGCCGTTTTGGCCATAAATCGGGTATACTGCGAACGTTGACAGGCGAAGATAGGGTAAATTCTGGAAGTGTAGCCCAATCTAAATCGGTGAAGGTTTGAGACGATTTCCACCCGAAAAAAGTGGGACTACGTTCAGAACTCGAATATTTTCGGGGAAATTTGGCTAGGAAAGAGGATTTTAGGCGTCGTTGGCGAATAGTGGGAACCTGTATCGAGGTTCACAGTTGCCTTCATAGAGGAGGGGTTTTTTTGAATAAGGCGGAATTGGTTACCGATGTGGCGGAACGAGCGGGAATGAGTAAGAAAGACGCAGAGCGTGCGGTCACAGCGGTGGTGGAGTCCATTGAGGATGCTTTGACTAAGGGCGACCGCGTCTCGTTGGTCGGCTTTGGCACCTTTGAAGTTCGTCAGCGTGCTGCCCGGGTTGGACGTAATCCCCGCACTGGTGCGGCTTTAGAGATTTCAGGCAGCAAAGTGCCGGCATTTAAGGCGGGCAAGGCGCTTAAGGAATCGGTCGCCAAGTAGTCGGTGGCCCACCGAGCGATGCCAGGCCTGTCAGGCCTGGCTTTTGCTGTCAGGTGAGTTCGGGGCCGCAGTGAGCCAAGGCAATTCATAGGTTGGAAATGCTTATCGAAGCGTCTCTGGGGGGAGCGGTTTTTAGATTCTGTGAATCTTTGTTGGATGGGGCTTTAATCTATCCTAGCGAAAGGCGGGCGCGGGACTCATGCGTGTGGATAAGTACCTGCAGGTCAGTAGACTCATCAAACGCCGTGCGGTAGCCAAAGAGGCAGCCGAGTCCGGAAAGGTCACGGTAAATGGTCGTGTCGTCAAACCCGGCCATGAAGTGGCTGTGGGGGATCGCCTAACCATTCAATGGGGTGCGCGTCAAATCGCTGTGGAGATCGTGGAGATTCGTGAACACGTCCCGGCGAAGGACGCTGAGTCGTTATACCGATTGGTCTAAGCGCTGGAGTTGCCGCATATCCTGCCAGGGAACAAGCGGAGGAGGCGGCGACCGGTGGAGCGAGTGGAAGAGATCACCAGCAAAGACGATCATGCACTGACCTTAACTTCCCGGCGGCATCTAGCCATTAGTGGTGTCCAACAGGTCGATAGCTTTGACGATAGCCATATTGCGCTAGAGACTGACATGGGCCGATTGGTGCTGCGCGGACACAATCTGAAAATCCACCATCTTGACTTAGAACGGGGCGAGTTTGAGGCATTCGGAGAAATCGATGCCTTAACCTACACGCAACGGGCAAAGACTAAAGGAAGCTTCGGATCGAGTTGGCAGAAGCTGTGGGGTTGACTCGATCATGGTAACCGTACTTCACTCCACAACGATTCTCATCATTTGGCTAATCACCGGGATTTTTTTTGGCTTGACGGCGTCTATCTATGGAGCGGCTCTTCGCGCCTATCGGATAGGGGCCTTTGTCCACGTGCTGGACAGCCTCTGGTTTGCTGCGGCTGCCGTAGTGACTGGGGGGGTTGTGATTGCAACCACCTGGGGCGTCTTTCGAGCCTGGACGTTGTTATTTCTAATCATTGGGTACCTGCTGTGGGCAAGCTTGGCAGGACCTTTGGTGCACCGCCTGTTCTATTTCCTGTTTTTCCGTCAAGCTCGGCTGGTGAAAAGTGTCAGCGCCCTGGTCAAAACACCGTTTCGCCTTTTGAGCCACCATCTTCCCGGCATGGCTAAAACCGTCCGCCGCCGCCTTCCTTCGCATCTTCACCTCGGCACGATCCGAAGCCGCCGAAAACCTCCACGAAAGTAGTGTGCCCCCGCCCGAAATGCTCTATAATGTGGACACGCTGTCATTGTTTTGTAGTTGTCTTGTACACAGTTTGTACACAGATTGTGGATAACCGAGGAGCCCATGCAACTAGAGATTCGTGGTCTAGAAAAATTATCGTTTCGGGAACGTCAAGTGGTGGCTCTCAAAGAGACCGGGGTAAAAAACGATGCGGTAGCCAAGCGTCTTGGACTATCGCCAGCGACGGTGGCCACCTTGTATAATCGGGCCAAAACCAAGGGATATCAGGTGGTATTGGTGATCGAGGGCGATCCGCTGGGTGTCTATGATGGCGATGCGGAGGATGCGGAAGAGGAGGAGGACGAATGACCGGGGTTACGCGTAGACGACGATGGAATTGGAGAAAGCTTGCGTCGTACATGATTTTGGTGTACTTGGCGGTTTGGTTTAGTCATTCGGTGGTCGAGTACCTGACGCTTCGCCATGAAGAAGCGGCCGTGTCTAGCCAGATAAGTCAGGCTCGTTTACGGAATCAGAGTTTGTCGCGCGATCTCTCTGATTTGAGAAATCCGGCCTACGTCAAGCAAATGTTGTTGGGAAAAGCCATTACGCCACGACCTAATTTGAACGGGATTAGTGCTGCTGAGCGTCCTTCGTAATCGCCAACCCATCTTGTCATGAGCGGATGCCTATAGTGCTCAAGGATTTGCTGGCGCTCAAGGATTGACACTAGCATCTGATGAGCATATAATGACCACACGGAATAACCCATAGGAGGCTCCTTAAAACACGTATGTCATCCGATGTCATTGAAGTAGGCCAGGTAGTAGAAGGTACTGTCACTGGAATTACGCATTTCGGTGCCTTCATTGCTCTGCCAAACGGTAAGACCGGATTGGTTCATATCTCCGAGGTAGCGGATGCCTACGTTAAGGACATCAAGGATTATCTCCATGACAATGACGTAGTCAAGGTTCGGATATTGTCTATGGACGAAAACGGGAAAACTGGACTGTCCATACGGCAGGCGGTGGAGCCTCGACCTGATGCGCCTCCTCGCGAGGTTCGACCTCCTCGAGAACCGAGAGAGCCACGGGAACCGAGCAATCATCGCGAACCTCGCGGTCATGGTCGGGCAGGTAATCAGTTTGCTCGAGGCGTGCAGCCGACGTTCGAAGATAAATTGCAGCGGTTCATGCGCGACAGTGAAGATCGCTTGCAGGATTTGAAGCGTAGTACTGAGTCTAAGCGTGGAGGACGTGGAGCTGGTCGGTAAATTGTGCCGGGATGGCGGAATCGGCAGACGCAGAGGACTTAAAATCCTCCAATAGGGGACTATTGTGCGGGTTCAAATCCCGCTCCCGGCACCAAACCTTTGTCACCCGCACTCGGCGAGGGGTAGCGGGTTTTGTTTTGCTCAAAAAAGGTCACGGCACCGACCGTTCTTGCCAGATTAGCCCATGTAGTGAATGACTTGTGTTGGGGGCGAACCCTGGGAGCAATGCCTGCACCGACGATGGGCGGTTATCCGATCGTTCCAGAAACCGCTACGATGGTTTTTTGGACTCAATCTGGTCACCACGTAACCGTGTTCACGACGAACAATACTGGCGCAGTGCGTATTGACGGGATAGCACTCAGCGACCTAGATGAAAGTGCGCTCCGAGAGGCCTTGGAGATGGGTTCATCCGAGACGATTAGGTAGCCGACGCTAATCGATTTGAGGTGGACAGCACCCTGCTAGTCGGGATTGATAGTCCGTGTCGCTTCGTCTTCCTCCGAGACTCTGTAGCCTTCCGAACGGAAACTATGACCCGCGCGCTGTATATCTACGACGTAGCGGACACGTGTGTGGCTCTCGCTGATCCGTACGACCGTTTATGCACGACCGTCAACCCATTGCGGTCTCACCGAATCGGCGTGTGACCGCGCGTGAGGTCGCGGACGCGCTGCGATATAGGGCATAGCTGGTCTAGTTATCGGATGCTTCAGCCAACGTCAAAGGCGGCGACCGCGAGAGCTTCGGGGTTGTGGGCTATGCCGAGCAGTCCGCAATCACCCATGAACCGCGAAATGTTTAAGATCTATGACCAGGGAACCAGAATGGTTGCAACAAGACATGGCTGCGAAGTTTACCGGTATTATGAAGGACATCCACGCGAGCGGCACCCGAGTCGTTTAGAGGAATAGACCGTGCAAGACCCTTGGACTCGATCCTGGAAGGCCGTCTCCTTCGCCGGGTTTTGGGGCATTTGGCATCTAAGATTCAGCGATCATCTCAGCGATCGGATTGAACCGAAGGGTTTGTTAGTTCCACAGTGCGCTCAGAATCACGATAGCATCCAAACCGAGGACTGCGTAAAATCCATGGGCTTTAGCGATCCAGGCAGCGATTGCCATCATGGGAATCGACAAAGACATCACGATTGACAATACCGCGATCTGATGCTTGGGGTCGCGACGGCGTGTGGTCGGCTTGGGCGGCTCGGGACCCCAGGAATGAATCCGGTCAACGATCTGACGCGCAATGTCCTGGTCATAATCAGAGCCTAACTGCCTGCTGGCTTTGAGTAAGCTCGCTACTTCTTCTTCGTTGGGTTGGGTGACATCGCCCATAATAGCTCAGCCCTTTCTGGGAATTCAAATATCTATTCGAAGTATACTTCCAAAATATCGAGTCGACTAGCTGATCGAGTGATTCACTGCGACGCCTAGTTGCCATGGCGGCTAGGCCGCGACGGGTGAGTCAGTTTATAAGGGTGGAGCCCGCGGGGAGTCAATCCCAAATTCGTGGAAGAATGCCGTTTAGAAAGTTATTGACCACGGAACGATTCTAAGATTATTCGATGCCGAACGCGTTGACGGGTCTGGGCGACAGATTTACCGTGTTGTGTCCGTGAAGATCGATGGTCAAATAAGGCTGCGGGTTTAATACCATGGTCCCAAGGGGCGACGTCGTCGTGAGGATAGTCTTATTAAACCGACCATAGACCGCTCGTTAGCCTCGGGCCATCTGTGCCTTGCAGCAAGAAGGATGAACCTCGCTAGGTCGAAATCTTTCAGGATTTGTCCCGGCAAAAGGTTGGACCGTTCGCCCAACCATAACCGGAAGCGTTGACGGCTGCCCTCGCCGTCCGCAAGGAGATGAGAAGGATGAACGGCATTGACTTGCGGGATCCGTCGGGGACGCCAGATGTTTGGCTCTTCGTGGCTGAACAGGGGGATCACCATCGGGAGCCAGAAGCACGCGTCGAAGGACCTCGTTCGGTAAAATGGCCCAACCTTCGGTTAGCGACCTCATAGACTGCGCGCGGGTCACACTTTACGTGTTAGGTGGTGATGGCAAGAGGGCTGGGCAAGATCTAAGACGAGGATCGTCGAGAGTTTAGAACATGGAGCGTACAGCTTCGTGAGCAGGTCGACTACCGATTGCGAATGGATGTACGCGGTGTTGGCCCTGGTCACTACCTCATGCGAAATGGCATTTAAAGCACCGAGCACGTGGTAACGAGGGCGCCCCGACAAATTGGACAGAACGATCCGCGTAAACCCCCAGAGGGAGCCAAAAAGGCCGCGAAGACCAAGCGCGAGGTATCGACAAAGAACCCGGGGCGCTTGCCGTGCTGGGCTTCCTCCAGGACCGGGTTCGAAGCCCTCGGCCAGAAATGGGTTCTGGCCGAGGGCTTGGCTTTGGCGGAAATCGGGGCCACTTTGCGGTGTACGAGTCCGAGTCGGTTGCGGTAGGCCCGCACTGAACTGGGACTGTGACCGAGCCTGAAGAGGAAATGGAGATACCACGGCCGGGGCCCGTCAGTTTTGTGATTCAAGGTTGCGCTTTTTTAACGATGCGGCCGGATGTTGCGTAAACTGCGCGCGAAGCGTATCGGGATAAGCGTCTAAGGGACTGGTGCTCCCACCGACCTCGAACTGTTTTAACGCGTCAATGCCGCCGTCTCGATACGTCCGAACTGTGGTCTCAGTAAACCCCAGCATGGCCGTGACGAGGGAGCGATCCGCGCCGAGCGCTGTCCGCAGCACCGCCGCTATTTTCATTTGACCTCGGGGGTGGGGGGAGGGAAATGCTCATCCCCTAGCGCCTTTAGCTCCTCGGCACTGCAGGTCATGGAGATCATCGAAGGGCCTCCTGGTCAACACACTGGGAACCAGTTCCAGTTTTCTCTGCGGTTAGCCCAGAAAATCCGCGAAGTTCAGTCTCACCCAGCCCTCTTCCCATCACCACTTAACACGTAAAGTTTGACCCGCGCGCAGTATAGACTCGAGTCTTTACTCCCGGATGGCCACAAATCTCAAACGTTTGTAATCGATAACCCATTGGCCATTATGATAAAGTTTTGGACGGGTCAGTTGTGCGACGCGGTCCATGACCTCTAATTTTGCCGAAGGATCTAATCCCTGTAGATAGCTGCCGGCAAATCCGTTCAGCCAATGGTTTAATCCGTCGTCTCCGTCCTCCATCGGCGTAGGCCGATCAAAATGGACCGCGTAGGTGGTTCGAAATCCCCCAGCATCCAATAATGTGCTGTATTCTCCGATGCTGGGAAAATACCACGGATTCTTTCCGGCAACCGACACCCCCCGTTCCTTCAAAGCCATCTCTAAGGCATTGATGACGGTGTCTGCGACCCCCTTGCCGCCTAATTCTGCAACAAATCTACCACCACGTTTTAAGGCCAATCCTACGGAACGGATCACCAGTTCCGGGTGTGTCATCCAATGGAGCGCCGCATTGGAAAATATCGCGTCGAAACGCTCGGGAGTGCGAAAGGTTTCTCCATTGGCCACCCAAAATTGCAGATCAGCATACTTTTGGCGGGCGAGCACGATCATGGCTTCGGAGAAATCGATGCCGACCACGGCGGCCCCAGACTTCGAAATTTCGAAACTCAAATCTCCGGTTCCACATCCCAAGTCGAGAATTTTTTCGTCTGGCCTAGGGTTGAGTAATGAAACCACGTCTTTCCCGTACTCGGACACAAACCCCAGTTTGTGGTCATAATGAAGAGGGTTCCACGCCTGGCTCAACTCGTCTGCCTCCTTTAGCATTCATCACGTTATCCATAGTGTAGCGACCGAATGCGCATGTGTAAAAGATCTTATCGATCATATTAATATAGTGTTCGGCTATGGCTGGCAGTGCCCCTCATATTTTGGAGGCAAGCGACGGCTCAGATCGTGGCCAACACGGAAAGCCCGCCACTTTTAGAAACGCCCAGGCGTTGGCCATCGGCACTGAGCGCGAATCGCAGGCCTTTTACAGGTCTAGACAGCGATGAGCCACGAAAAGAGCAGAAGGAATGGTCAGCAGTGTATCCTGGTAGAAAGACAATTGGAACAGCGCTCGGAGCAGATGGCGGTACACATTGGCTTGGAGCGGTAATTCCGTCTATGATTATGAAGCAAGGAGTATGGTTGACGGTAACCTTTTGGGTGTCTCTTCAAACCTCAGTTGCACAGATTGTCCTGAGGATCTTGATAACGGTTGAAGAAGGCTTGGGTGCCGGGTTTTATCTAAGTCACAGTGTTTGGCAAACTGCTGCATGAAACCTTCCATCACTGGTAGTGATTGTAGAGTGTTGTCGAATTCAGGAGATGAGATGGTGGTTTGGATGACAAGATGTATACGGTGACCTTTGATTTAGATGGGACTATTTTTCGCTCTCCGTTTTGGCGCTTGCACTTGAGACCGTGGTTGGAGCTCTTGAGTCATCAGGGTCGCGGGGAGTGGTGGGACCTTTGGACCAACATACGAGATCTGGGAAACCGTAAGTGGCAACGAGGTGACTGGGTTGGCGCCTTCGACTGGAATGCAATCATTCTAGACGCGTTGGGCGAGGTGTTGCCTCATCCCAAGGTCCCTCCTTGGGCGGCAGTCAGGCCGCTGTTGATGCCCTACGTGAGCGAGACGTTGCTGGCATTGACCGAGATAGGTGTCGACTATGCCATTGTGACCAATGGCTTTTATTCCTACCAGGCGCCATATTTGGAGGCATTGGGCTTGGAGCGGTGGTTTCACCAGATTGTCACTCCCGACAGGGTGGGGGCGGCTAAGCCCGATCCGCGAGTGTTTTCTCAATTAGGCCCGGTTCTATGTCATGTCGGCGACCGGCCAGAGCACGACGCAGTGGCCGCAAAACGTGCGGGAATAGTTTCGATCCAAATGGGACCGGCACCCTCGGTGCCTGATCGACCGGATTTCCTGGCGGCAGCTGTTACGCCAGACATTACCGTTGACGATTTCCGATCGCTGCCCACGGTGATAAAAGGGTTGCTTAGGGCGCGGACGGGAGTACTGCGATCTCGACACGGGGAGGTGGCATTGCCGTGAAGGGGGTGAATCGGCAAGAGACTCCAGGGACCAAAAAGAAGAAGCGAGTGCGAGTTAAGCGGAAGACGCCGGCGGCTCCCCTGAAGAAGGGGATTCGGGTCAAAAGCTCGCGTCGCATTGTCCGCGCGACCGGCGTGGTGGTCGGGGTCGGGGTGCTTTGGATCTTTTTCCTGGGGCCGATGGTGCGCATGGCCGTGGCGGCAATCCATTTGCATCACGATTTTAAGACCATGCATGGCACCGGACACTTTTTACCTACGCTGACCCGAGTCATGCCCCAGATAGAACTGAGTGTGGCGACTTTGGATGACAGCCTCTCTCGGCTAGGGTACTGGAGTGCTGTGCCGGGTATCGGAGGGGTCTATCGAGCGTTGGATGGATTGGCTAACGCTGGTCGCGACGAGATCCAGGTGATAGGCACACTGCTTCCTCACCTGAGAGTGCACCAGGGATCGGGGACCATTGAAACTGTGGCCGAAAATCTGCCGCAATTAGCACCGGCCTTGCTGGCTGTGAAGCCTGAGTTGCGCCGCGCCAATCGTGCCTTTTCCATCGTGAATCCCAATGCCCTAGGCATCTTAGGCGCTAATACCGTCAATGAAGTCGCCACCCTGAAAAATATGACGGCGAGCTTTACTAAGAACTTGCCGACGATTGACTCTATGTTGCCAACGATTCAATCCCTGCTGGGCCTTCCGAGTTTGCAGCGTTATTGGCTGGTGTTCGAAAATAGCGGCGAATTGCGACCAACCGGCGGATTCATGACCGCCTACGGAGATATGCCTCTCAGCGGAGGGAAAATCGGCAAAATTGTGACTCATAATATCTATGGCTTATACTTGGGAACGACCTACCGGCCTCCCGCACCGGCTATGTTTACGACCGCATTTGGTGTGCAGCATTGGCACATGGAAGACGCCAACACCTCCCCTGATGTGCCCCTGACCGTGGACAACATCTATCGATTCTACGATTCCATCCCCACGGCTCCCAAACCGTTGGACGGGGTCGTGTTTATCACCACTTGGTTTGTTGATCGTCTTATTGGAGATTTTGGTGGCGTTCAGCTGGGAGCTCCCTATAACGTGGATATCACTGCGGCCAACGCCAATTACGAGATGGAGTACTTATCGGAAAAGGACAAGCTGATCCCTAACGATAAGCGCAAGGCTTTTATCGGCGTGATGATGCACGATCTTATGCATCGGGTCTTTCATGAGTCTCCAACCGAACTTTTGCGGGTAGCAGGCACCATCGACACCGCTCTTAATCAGAAACTGTTGTTGGTTTACTTCAACAATCCTCAAGCGGAGTCCCTAGCCAATCGCTATGATTGGGGCGGAGTGATTCCATCGGCATTTAATGGTAATTATCTGCAAGAAGTGGACGAGAATTTGGGAGGCCACAAAGATAACTACTATATGAAGGAGGCCGTCAGTTCCACTATTGTTCCGCATGGGAATCAGTATCAGGAAACGGTCGACATTCGCTGGACCAATCCAGCCATTTATAACGACTGGACTGTGGTACCGTACCAAGCCTATGTTCGCCTGTATGTTCCGCCCACGGCTACCTTGGTAGGGGTCAATGGGGAGGACGCGTACTTTACGGACTACTACAATGCCACAGAAAACAAAAATGTGTTTGGAGGAGAATTTCATATGGGGGTCCGCAAGAAGGCGTCCGATCCCCCAGCCACGTGGACCATGCAGATTACCTATCTGTTACCTGGCAACACCAACATCGACCGTTATCTCATCCAAAAGCAACCGGGGGTGCTCAGCCAAGAAGAAAGTGTGGATTTGGAAGGCCACCGCTATCAGTTCAGGTTGACTCATGACACCCTTTTGACCTACACCGGACACGGGTGGATAGCGCGGCCGTATCGTTAAGCCGTCGACAGATAGTGAGGACTAGGGCGGTCCGTCATGTCGAATCGAACCACCCGCCCTAAGCGATGCATGCAAGTCGCTCGCTTCATCGCCACGAAGGCGGTGGCCAGGGGTTTGCGTTTACGGCAAAGTTCGCGTTTAAGGGAGCAACGGCCTCGGATTGAGAATATCTCGCGTATTGCGATATAAGATGCCTCTGCACCTCTTCACGACACCGCCGGCAGCGCATCCCACTCCCCGCGACCTTACCCTAAGCCATTCCATGGGCGGCAACGAAGCGTCTATTCAGCGATGCGGGCTCCGAGGCGTCTTAGGTCTCGTCGGGCTTTGTCGGGCTGGTCTGTAACGACGGTCATACGAATCGGTTCAGGACGGCGAGGGTCGGCAAAGGCCGGAGCAAGGCGGTCTTGGGACTTCTCCGCGGCATGTTCTAACGGGCCTAGAGCCAGAAGAGGACCCACGAACGGGATAGCGGCGATCATGCCCAGTTCGATACCGGTGCCCAATGCCGAGCCGATAGCACTGCCGTCTACCCTCGGGCTTTCTGGGGTGGTGGTTTGAACTGGGAACGATGGGGCCGGAACCCGCACCGAAGCTTCGGCATATCCAGCTTGCAGGAGTTGTTGACGGGCAGTTTGAGCGCGGTCGAGGGTTTCAAATTCGGCGATGAGAGTGGTCATGGAGGCGCCTCCTTGAACCTAGTTTGCCATGATTGAGCGATATTATGAGGAGCCTAGCCGACGTGCCCTGGGACTAAGTGCTTCGGGATGGAAAAATCATCGGAGACAAAATGGTTGTGCCATCCTTTGTCCCAGACCGCGCGCGTTAACCGAGCGAGAAAAGCCGATAGCCGCTCCACGACCGATGGGGACATTGAGAGCAGTTAGGATGCGCGTTTTTTCGTTCTAAGTTTCATCCGAAGCTCTTCACTCTTCATATATTAGTAGGGCGGAAAGGTCCAAGGCGATCGTACCAGCGATTCGACTGCACCGAACAGGATTCGTTCGGGTCAAGCGAAGGTTCTATTGCGCCGCCATTGGGCGCGGGCGGCAGGGGCTCCAAGATTGGACCCATATTTTTGATTAGAGGAGAAAATCCTCGGCCTAGAGCAGGAATTTTCAGGGTAAGTATGGAATTGATCTGACACAGAATCGTCATATTCTTTGTGGGTTAAAGCGCGTAGTTTCGATGAAAGCTATCGTAAAATGATGATTGTGCGGTCGTATGAGCGAGATGGGAGATTGCAATGGATAATGAGGAATGGGCGATCGAGGTGGAATCGGGTCCCGCACACGACGTGGAGCCGCTTCGCGATGATGGGCCCCATGCGTTGGCTTTGGCGCATCTGTTCGATCAGATCGTGGGAGACGCCTATCATGCGCGTTTGGGACGACTTTGCTACTACGGTCCTGAGGTCATGGCCAGGGAGCTTCGCTTGCGGGCGGACCTTACTCCGGGTGGCAATGTGACCAGCGTGGGCGTGGTCGTCTTAGACCATTTGCCGGAGGATCTAGGCCATCCGCAGAGGATCTATTGGATTCGGCGACGCGGCAAACCAATGACCTCGCTAGGGCCGGAATGGAAGTGTTTAGCTGAAACCGATGTGCTCACACCCAAGGTTCAGTGGTGGGGCATTTGGATTCGACTTTCTGGAATTTTCAACCGGCTGGACTGGCTGGATCGGGCGATGGCCAAGATGCGTCGTGAATTTTCGATCAAGGGTCATGGTAGAGGGCAATATCAATTGTCCATTTGGACGCGGAGTGATCCCCATTATGGCTAACTCACAAGAGGAATTACGTGATTTGTCACCTGAAGAAGAAGCTTTTCGGGTCCGTGTGACCCGGGCGATGTTGAGACTTGACGACTGGTTCGAGACCATGCGCCAACCCGAAGGTTACGGCGGTCCAGTGGTTCACTGGTGGCGCCACAGCCTTCGTTATACCGGGGCCGCCGTGGATTGGCGTTATGAGGGAATTTTGGCTGGGTACGCGCGTTTGGCCCAAAGTCAAAATGAGTGGCGATGGCGCGACCGCTTGAGCCGAGCCATGGAAGATGTTCGTCGCAGTCAGACGCCGGAAGGAAGTTATCGAGCGTCTCGTTTTGAGCAAAACCCGGGAACCCATGGGACTCCCCACGAGGCGGCTGCTAGCCTCGGCCTGTTGTTGGCGCTTCGATCAGGGCGGGATGACGATTGGGTGCGTGATGTGGTGGGGCGCAATGTCGATCATCTGATTGCAATGTATTGGGATGACGGGCGAAAAACATTTAACGATCATCCTACCCAGGTCGGCTTTGTGCCCAACAAGCTCGCTACCCTGGCCGAAACCTTGATAGAATGGGGAATGTTGGTTGAGAATGAAGATTACTGGGTCAAGGCTAAAGCCGCATTGGATACGGTTTTGCGCTATCAAGTGAATGAAGGGCCGTGGATCGGGGCTGTGCATCAGTATGCTCCCAAGGGGCAAGAGGGAGACGGTCGTTTTTTCCCGTACTACAATGCGCGTTGTGTGCCTGCGCTCTTGAAAGCGGCCCAGGTCTTTTCTAATCCTGCCTATCGCGAGGCTGCAGAAGCGATTTTGGGATTCCTGGATAAGTCCATGCTGGTCAACGGAAGCTGGCCCCAAGTGGTGTACGCCTCGGGACAAGTGGCCGACGGCCCACGTTGGGTAGCGGGATCCGCGGACGTGTTGAGAGCGTATTGGCTAAGTGGCCGCAAAGTACCAGAACGAAGCTTTCTCCGCCTCCTTCACGGGCAAATGTTGTCGGGGGCATTTTCGGTGGCCGAAGGATTCGCGGGATTTAGAGTCGTTCCCGCTTGGTACGATGTGATGCCGGTGACGGGATGGAACGACAAAGTCTTGCGCTTCTTCGCCGAGTGGCTGGGTGATCGGCCCTTGCCCGTCCAGGAACCTCAAAAAATGGAAACCGTAGACGGGGCGGTGCGAATTGCTGGAAGGCAGCAGGCGCGGTGGGTAGAGACGCCGAAGAAGTGCGAATTATTAGCTAGGGATGGAACGCCGTTATATCGTTGGCAGAAGTCAGAGCCCTGGGCTTGGGTGGATTCGCCATTGATCGCCGAAGGTTGATGGCCGACGGTGGACGGTGGAAAGTATCGATGGATTGCGAAAGGAACGAAATGGTTTGGACGAAGGATTGGCTGTATGGACCACGGAAAACCAAGGGAAGGTCTTACCCCCCATGCGAGCGCCGATTCGCATTAGTCTTTGGGTTGGAATGGAAAGTTCTATCTTTCACACGCGGGTGATTGGACGCGAGCCGTGGCAAGACTTCTTGGATGCGATAAAAACCAAGGAAGGGCAAGTGATTAGTGATCCGAGCTTGGCCGGGCTAGAGGCCAGCCTTTGGTGGGGAGATGACCGTCGCTGGTTTGAGTATCCGGTGCGCATCGATGAAGTGTTGGAACCGATCCCGATTTTGGCCGTGCGCTATATTTCGGCGTCCGTGCTTCATGAACGCCGATCGGGTCATCGCAGCAATACCAGGGTGCCAGGAATCATCCAAGTGCTGGATCGCAAAATGGGCGGGAGCGCTCCCTGCTGGACCCGTGACATTTCGGAAGCCGCTTGTCGGATGGTGGTGCCGATGATGGTGGAGCCCGGGGAAAGAGTTCGGGTGCAACTGGCATTGGAACCCGGGCGAACCTGGTGTGCCGAAGGCCGAGTGCTCCGCGTTGAGGACCAATCCACCGAACTCTATGGGCTAAAGGGCCGCCACGCCGTTGTTTGTTGGGATTGGGCATCGTTAGGAGAACGCGAGACGGAATGGCTGCTATATTGCTCTCGCCATCGTTGGGACATGTAACGATGGGCGTGTTCTCCGCTTAC
>JAMCVM010000193.1 GCA_023475835.1 Bacillota bacterium
ATCCACCGTGTCTGGACTGTTTGACGAGTTTCCATCATTCTTTCGAAGAAATAATCGCAAACCCTTACTATTAGGTTGCTGCATTGTTACGACGTCGACTCTTAATAACAGAAAGTGCGTAAGAGCCACAACCTTTCGATTTGGTCCAGGGGGGAGCCTTATTTTTTCAATGGATTTGGCTGCCGTTCTACTTTAATTTAGACGAACCAAATTGGTATGCCTAAATAGTTACAAACTGTCCTCAGCATATTACGGCGCCCCTCCACATTAACCCCGAGTCCGTGCAACCAACGGTCAAGCGGGTCAAGCGGGTCAAGCGCCGACTTGACCGTTCATTTCCAATATGTTACAATAATGCAAGAAGAACTGTATTTTTCGTATTTCGTTAATTGTTACTCAACTGTTTCTCGTAGCAAATTCTGTTTTCGGAGACAACTCGAGTCACGCCATCTCGCTCAACTCGACAGCTAATTTTTTGAACTGCCGGTTTTAGTCATCTCCACCACGATCGGTCGACTGGAATCGCGATATGGAACATTTTCCAAGCGGACATCCCTAACGGCTCGGTGCCGGTTACTTGGATCATCGCCCTCGTCACCACTTTCCATGGGCTGGACTTGATAGAGCCTATCTTAAAGACACGCCTTGGACCTGTTTATCTTGGCGCTTGGCTTTAAGTGCCGAGGTCATTGGGTCATCGGCTGGGCATTGCCCAGGGTAAATAACGCAGTGAGTGAATGTACCGGTTGGCATTAGCACACCTAAGCTAGCTTCACCGTTGAAGTAGCTGAACGCACTGACTGTAAGGCCATCTGCACTCGACCATGGTCACAAGCTTAGAGATACAGAAGGGGAGTGTTTGACGTGGAAGAAACCAACATTACCGAACAACAAACGGAAACCGTCATCGACCAGGGGAACACCGTGCAGAAAACCATCGCGCGCGAAACCACTGCCAGCTACCCTCGACAAGTCTTAATCGCCCGCATCATTCAATACGTGTTTGGAGTCCTGCTCGTTCTCCTCGCGTTCCGATTTGTTTTGGGGGTTCTGGGAGCCAATCCCTTAAATGCCTTTTCCAGCTTCATCAATAGCATCACTGGGCCATTCACGGCTCCATTCTTTGGCCTCTTCGGATACCAAGCTCCCAACGGAGTCTCTCATCTGGAAGTCTATACCTTGGTCGCGATGGCAGTCTATGCCCTAGTGGCATGGGGATTGTCCAAACTAGTGACAATCAACCGCGCCTAAGCCATCTCCGGTCTTAACGTTCGCCCCAGAGATGGCCACGTATACGAACCAAGACAATATTGAACCGCGGTCGCAAGCCTAAGAAATCGCGACTCGCCACTGACCCTTCGAACTGATGCTCATCAGCCCGAAGCGAGTCCAGCAGTGGTCTCCATCAGGCCGACGACATCCAGACACCGTTTTCTTGCAGTCGCCGCGTTAAGCAGAAGTGACCGTTCCTGAGCATCGGGTTTGTGCTGATGTTCGGGGACGATGAATGCTAACCAAACCCTTTAACGGCATCAAAAACCAACGCTCTTTCCCGCCTAGACCGCACACGAGCCAATTCGGCCGCTGCGGTCACAGCAGGACAAACCTTACCTAGTTCGCGTCAGATGGACGTTCTTTGTCTTCGGTAAGCGGTTCGGGCATAGACTCAGAGTCTGTTGCAGACGCGGCCTCGGTCGGAGGCAGCGAGTTGACACGATCCGGATTTCGCTCCAGTTTGGAGCGACGCGTTTGCAAGCGATTCCAATAGACGCCTCCCGCACCGATACTTGCCCCTAAAAGCAGACCCAAAAACACGATCAACGCCAACGAAATGTGGGGAAGATGCCAAAAGAACAATTGCAGCGACACCGGGTGCTGATTCTCCAAGGCTAACACAGCAATGATAACTGCGCTCATCAGCCAAATAATTACTTTCCATAGCGCGCTTCCGTCGCCTTTCATACGCTTCCTCCCGAGTCTTTTGTCGAACCTTCGATCCGTCGATGCTGGCAGTTTAGTTATTATACCCCAAATTTTGCCTAGATTATGCGATTGAATTACGCCGCTGACCCACCGCCACGGGCTGGCCGTTGGGTTTGGGATGGGAGGCGGTTTCATTCGAAGCGTGGTGAACCCGTATCCTTGTCGTTTAGGAATACAGCCTTGTTCTATGTTTAGGCCACCGCCCTGTTCGTTGACTGGCGGCACGGAGTGGGATTGGGCGATCATCGAGGCTAGGTTTGAGGTTTGACCGTTGGTGAGGTTGGCAGGTGTCCCAGCTTGGACTGTAGACAACCATCCTGCGCCGCTCGGCGGCGGCTTGGATTCCAGTAATCCAACGGACCTTTTCGACTAAGAGCAATGGGTTCCGATTTTCTATCACCTGCTGATCGACGCCAACGCCGAGACCCGTTCCGCAATCATACAATCCCTTAGCCTATAGCTATTCTAAGATTGGGCCTTTGAGTATCCATCGCCTGCCCGCTTCGGGCTCAAGCTCGAACCGATGCAGACATAGCCTCCGTCGTCGCTCGAGACGTGACTTTTGATGACCGTCGAGCCCCCCAAGCGGCACTGCGATGCCCTAGTTACGCATCGTTGACCGTGTAGCTGCAGCGATTACCATGTGTTATATATATAGATGGGAAAGGAAGTGGTGATCATCGGTCTTTATGACTTCGTCGTCAAGACACATGAGGGCAGCACGAAAGATCTCAAGGATTATCAAGGATCGGTGGTGTTAGTCGTCAATACCGCCAGTCGTTGTGGGTATACTCCGCAATATGCCGGCCTGCAAGACCTCGACACGCAATACGGCGACTCCGGTCTCAAGGTGCTCGCCTTTCCGTGCAATCAATTTGGTCAACAAGAGCCTGGAACCAACGAAGATATTCAAGCGTTTTGCCAAGTCAACTACGGGGTGAAGTTCCCAGTCTTCGCCAAAATCGACGTCAACGGGGACAATGCCGACCCGCTATACCAATATTTAACCGGGTTAGAACCCGCACAGCCGATTCAATGGAACTTCACCAAGTTTCTGTTCGGCCGTGATGGACGATTTATTGGACGCTACGAACCGAAAGTGACCCCGAAAGAGATGACCAAACATATTGAAGCTGCCCTGGGCTAAATCTTGGCGTAGCTTTGCCGACTGCCTATGGGGTCGCCTCAAACCCTCATGGGCAGTCAGTGTTCTTCCCCCCTATCTTCCCGCGCCATCCTAAACAAGTGCAAATCCCGTTGTGTTTAGGCTGCCATTCTGCAAACTGCGGAGAAATCCACCGGATCCTAAGTCTCCCCAGAGCCGCTTATCCGCCATTCTCGCGAACATCCAGTGCCCACCACAGCCCTAACACCGGTCTTTCTACGGTTGGCAGCCCACCCCTAAAGGCACCCAGAAAAGGCACCGCTTAGCCCGTTCCGGTGCGGGTTCGAAACCTTGTCCACCCTGGCCCATCCACTCGATAATTACCCGCTATCCGGTCGCCGAAGGTCTCTAGTCCCTTGTCGTGATGGTTAGACTCCGCTAACCACCTTGGTTCGCCGAATCCTGTTTACGTCTGATCATGACGACGCGATGCAGTGTGCGTCTCCCACGATGGCGGGAGGAAACCACCCCCGAATCCAATTTTCAAAGAGCGACAGTCTATGATTCTCGCACGAAGTGACCAAGATATGGTATGACACGGACAGTCGTTCGCCTAACGGCGAGCGCTTATATCCCCATAGCTGAAGTAATCTCAAGGTCCGATGACAACAACGCTTAGCAAATCAGTCTTTGACGTGGTAGAAGTGTCTACCACGGATCACACCAAGGCCAAAGACTGTATCAAACGCTCAAACATTCAGGGCTTTGGGCCTTCGGCGGATAAAATTTCTCCCTCAAAGGATCGCTGAAGATATACTGCGCGCGGGTCATAGTTTGCGGTTTTTGGAAGAATGCCATCGTGGTGGAAAACCATTATGCAGCAAGGTGCTGAGACACGCACAGCCTTGGTATCAAACCATTAAATTCGACCCGCGGGCAGTATAATCATTCAGCGCCGGGGTTTTTCTTTCTGTGAGGCCACGCGGGTTACGTCACAGAAGGCGATTTGACCCTCTAAGATACCTAAAGCTGGGGGTTTTACGATGTATTGGATAGCCAAAAAACCAAAGAATTTCTCGAACAGCTTGGGCAAACCGCATAGATCTCGTCAATATCGGACCAGGCCGGCCCGGATCCTTATCTCTAACCCCCAAGCAGGAAAAGCCATGAGCAATCCCGAAGACGGATTAGAAATTGAACCAAGGAGGCCTTCAATGCCAGCAATTGACCGTTATCTCGGAGTCCGCGCCGCGACCAACCCAGTATACTCAAAGTCCACTGGTCAATGGTACTTCCTGATGAATTTAACCAATACGTTTCAAGTGTATGGCCTCGCCCGACCCGGGGCCTGGCCCGCCATGCTTACCGACTATCCCGAACGCGTGTCGGGCATTCACGCCGCGCCCGAAGGCCCGATATTGGTGTTGACCCGGGATACGGGCGGCAACGAACACCATCAATTTTATTGCCTAAATCTTGACACCATGGCGGTGGCAACTCTAACCGATGCCTCAGACGCGGTGCACCTCTTTGGCTGCTTTTCGCCCGACGGGAAGTCCATCGCCTACACCTCGACCGCGCGAAATGGCAGGGATTACGACGTGTACACCCTGCTGCTAACCCCCCCTTTTCAGTCCACCATGGTATTGAGTCGGACCGGTCATTGGCACGCACGCCATTGGAGCCCTCAGGGAGAACTGCTGCTAGAAGAAATGCTGAGTAGTGCCCAACAATCGCTGTATCGGTTCAACCTTCAGACCAAGGCGCTGAATCAATTAACCCCGGACCACCAGGCTGCCGTCTATCACGCCCCGGCACTGGCCCCCGATGGCAGCCTGTTTGTGCTGACCGATTACGACCATGACTCTATTGGACTCGCACGCATCCCGCGACCGGGTGCACTCGATTTTCTGGTATCAGAGGCAGCCGATCTTGAACTGCTGACGCTCGATCGCTCAGGCCACCAGCTTGCCTATACGATCAATCGTGAAGGCCTTTCTGAGCTGCACCTTCATGATTCAAGGACTGGCGACCAAAGTCATATTCCAACCTTTGACCACGACGTCATCTTCGATCTGGAATACGACTCGGACGGCCAGTCTTTGGCTGTGACTCACAGCGCGTCCGACCACAACATGAACATTTCGCTCATAAGCCTAGCCAGCGGCAAGGTTGAATCGTTGACCTTAGCCCCGATGACCGGGTTAAATCCTAAGTCTCTGATCACTCCCGACTTGATTCACTATCCCAGTTTCGACGGTCTCCAGATTCCAGCCTACCTGTACCGCCCGCTAGTCTCCGGCACAGCGCCTGTGGTGATTTCCATCCACGGCGGTCCCGAATCCCAAGAGCGCCCCTCCTTTAGCGGATGGTACCAATATTTACTGGCTCAAGGATACGCCTTATTGACCCCTAATGTGCGCGGCAGCACAGGCTACGGCAAGACTTATGCCCACTTAGATGACCGTGAAAGACGCATGGACTCGGTGAACGATATCGCCAGCCTAGTGGATTGGATTCGTAGGCAGCCAGACCTGGATAGCCGCCGGATCGCCGTTTACGGCGGTTCTTACGGAGGATTCATGGTTTTGTCCGCCATTACCCAATATCCTGATCTCTTTCAGGCAGCGATTGACATTGTCGGAATCGCCAACTTGGAGAGTTTCCTGGAAAACACCAGCGAGTGGCGGAGAGCACTGCGCGAAGTGGAGTACGGATCCCTGGCTACCGACCGAAAGTTTTTACGCCAATTCTCTCCCATTCATTTCGTGGATAGGATTCAGACCCCACTGTTTGTGGTGCACGGAGCGAACGACCCGAGGGTCCCCCTGAACGAAGCAGAGCAAATCGTCGACGCCCTACAGCGGCGATCGCGGCCGGTAGAGTTTCGGGTGTTCTCTGACGAAGGTCACGGCATCGCCAAACTCACGAACCGACTCGCCCTGTATCCAGAGATGGTAGCTTTTCTGGATCGCTATCTGAAGCCAACCGGCAAGACAGGGGACGAAGAAGGCGTTCCCCAAACCCGGTGAAATCTATGACCTCTCTCAAAGGAGACGAAACAGCGTGGCAAAAAGCGGCAAAGTGCGCAGCGACATCCGACCGGGTCTTATGGTCGATATTGTGCTCAAGAAAGACCAACGCACGGGAAGATTGACTCAGGGTGTGGTCAAAGACATTCTCACGAACTCTCCAACCCATCCCCACGGAATCAAGGTTCGCCTTGAAGACGGCCAAGTGGGACGGGTGCAAAAGATTATTGACTCTGAGCCGACATGAACTCACAGACGGTGGGAAGGAAGACTCCAGGACTCGCATCCGTCGAGACCGTGACGGACTCCTCGCGTGCTCCCGGGTACAAAAGTCACGGTCGTCGACCCACTATCACGGATGGTCCTATCCGCAAAGTGGAGCAGAACCACGTTCAGGAATTCGTCTGCCCCACCCAACGGGTAACCATGGGGATTTTAGGATAGCCCTGCGATGGCCGACGCGCGTAGCGCCAACGATGGCCGGGCTCGAGGGAATGCAGGGCAGCCATTCGCCCCTTTAAGCTTCACTCGCGTGGCACCCTTGAATTGGCGGCCCCTACGAGGAGTCGGGGTGGCCCGTTCGCCACTCTATGAATGCCTAACGCATAATCTTTCAATGCCCTCTATTCCTACTCGGGGGACTTAAAGCAGGAATTTTGCATCGTGTTGCAGAACGCCCGGAATACAAACAAAACCGGAGACGAGTTTCCCCCCGGGCGTTGGCGTGGAGCCTTCCGGGTAGAACTGGGAAAGGGGCACCATCCTAATGAATATCAACCGGCCCATCTTGTATTCCCTGGGGAATCTCGGCACCAATATGTTTTTGCAATCGTTCGCCACTTTCGTGTTGTTTTTCTATGTGGATCATCTGCGCGCCTCGTTAGCCCTGATCTCCCTGGTTATGGCTCTTCAAGGCATCTGGAACGCCGTCTTAAATCCCTTGCTCGGCCAACTGTCCGACCGCACGCGAACACGGTTTGGACGCCGTATTCCCTACGTCGCTTTGGGCAGCCTCCCATTAGGATTTAGCTTTTGGTTCATTTGGAGGCCTTGGGTGGCCCGAGCGGCGCTGCCTTGGTACTTTGCCGTCAGCGTCACTGCTTTCGATTTCTTTTACGTATTGGTCACTTTGAACTGGACCAGCCTGTTCCCTGCCATGTACCGCACCCTCGGCGAACGATCTCGGGTCCAAGCTTGGCGCCAAGGCATCGGCGTGATCGCGCTCATGATTGGGGTCGCCGCTCCGCCGATTTTCTATGCACGCTTTGGTTGGTCGGCCATGGGCCTTGGCTTTGCCATATTGGGCACCTTGGGTTATTTTCTGTCGATTGCAGGGTCCTCTGAGCCCTCGCTAATGGCCTCATCAGACTCCGAGCGGCCCCGCTCCTCATCCCTGTCCGTACTGACAGCGGTCCGGCAAACCGTCACGAACGGATCCTTCTTAAGCTTTCTGACCATCAATTTTTTTATTCAATTCATTTTTGATCTGGTTCCGGCCGCCCTGCCCTTTTTCGCCAAATACGTGATGCACATCCGCGGCCTGGATTTGACGATCCTCCTAGCATCGATCTTTGTGGTCGCTCTGCTCCTTATGGGCCCGTGGGGGGCCTTAGTGCGTCGCGTCGGCTCGCATCGAGGCATGTTCATCGCCATCGCGCTGTTAGCTCTGGGCCTCTTGCCATTTTGGTGGTTGACCACCTTACCCTGGGCTTTAATTGCTGGGATCGTGCTGGGGGCCGGTCTCGCCGGATTTCTATCGCTTTCCGATGTGCTGCTGGCCGAAGTCATCGACGCCGACGCCCGTAAGCTGGGACCCCGGCGGGAAGGGAGCTTTTTTGGCATCAATGGCTTTGCCGTGCGCTTCGGAATCACCTTAGAAGCAGGGGTGGTGTATTTAGTCCTGCATTGGACCGGGTACCATGCCAACGCCGCCGGTCACGCCACCGCACTGGTGCAGTTGGGTTTAAGAATTCTCATCGGTGGGGTCCCTCTAATCGCGCTGGCCATTGCCTTGCTCGCCCTAAAATACTTTACCGCCGAAGAGAGCCCCCGCACATAACGTTTCCCCTCATCCATAGCGGGTCGGTCACCCCTCCAACCCCTTTCGCCAGGCCGTCACCATGCGAGCGAAGCCGTTTCTCTTCTGAGCCGGATGACAGGAAAGAAAAGTCGCCCGAAGAACCTGTGAATCGTTTTTTCTATCGTGACCGTATCTGTCGGGCTGCGATATCGTCCGCCACCGAGCTACCTTGTGCCCGCCGCCAAGACCCGACTGCAGGATAACGTCACAGCCGGCCGCGAGAGAGGATACCAGGGGGCGAGCCCCCACCGTCTCAATCCAGGCGCATCGGACCCGCCCTGGACCTGTTTGGTAACCATCGAATGTCAACTGACGTCAAGATATACTGCGCGCGCACCACAGCTTTTGTTTTAGGAGAATGCGATGGGGTTGGGAAGCCGTTATGCCGCAAGACGTTTAGACGCGCCCGGGTTTGGCCTCAAATCGTTGAATTCGACCTGCGTACAGAATAACCTCTCCAATCCGTCCGCGAGTCGTTGACGGCGCCCAGTTAGAGGTGACCCATGCTATGAACTCTCCCCCCACCTGGCTTACGCCGAGGCGGGGGGCCGGGATCACTCCCGAAAGTTCCTGGTTCTACGTCCGCTCTGCCAAGCCGTTAGGCCACGTACGTCTTATGCTGGATCTCCCTAGGCGTGACTTCGGACCCTTGGACTGCGCCAGGGGCTTCCGTTCCGGCCTAGTAGTACTTAGAGAAATTCTAATCGGTGCCTGCGGCAGCCGCAGGCAGGGGACTGGTGCACACCACGACAAACTGTCTTTCGAACATCGCAACCGCGCCGGTTTCAGTGTTATCGATCCGTTCTTTTAGGGCTTTTCCACCAGCTCTCCTAGCTCGATGCAGCCCAAGATCTCCACTGTTTGAGCGATTAGTCGCTGCCAGCGGAAAAATTCGTCGGCCGCCTGCATGGCCGTACTCGGGTTTTAGAGTGCTGCCAAGACGTCGGCGAGGGACTTTTGGTCGCTGCGATCGACATCCTCACGCGGTATTCTTTGGATAAGACGCGATCGGCAGCATTCGCCATCCCGAAATCAACCCGTCAGCGGTTTTCACGACTACGGGCGGAGGCATTTGAGGCCGCTTTGCGGACTTCCTCACATCGAAGATGACCTCATGGTTCGAGACCTATCTCGCTCTCGTTTCGCCCGACGCAAGATGAAGTATTGGCAAACGATGGCAGACCCACCATGGCGAGTAGACCTGGACTGAACTAAACTGGCGTCCCCGGACGATCATCCATGGATCAGTCCGATGCTGCAAAAGTTAGCCGAAGGGATGACAAAAACCCATGAGCGCCAACACCATGATCGTGAGCCACCTCGGTCACCGTTTTTTCTTGATTACTTGAGCGTTGGACGCTGGCTTGGGTGTTTTCTTCGCGGATCCACACTGGCGCTTGAGGGCTTCGGAGATTGTCTCAAATGCTGAAGCCCTCGTCGAGAAAGTTGCTGTAACCTTTTGCCCGCCGGCAGCGTTTAACCAGAGAGAAAGGTGGTATGCGATTTGAAACAGATTCTCCAATCCACCCATTGGTCCCTGGTGGTGGCACTGGCGGCAGCCGGCTCCTTTGGCTTGCTCGGTGCCACTATGGCACCGGCAGTTTCCAAGGCTGTCACCGCTCCCACGGCGACGCTGCAGTTGAGTCCTGACCAAGGTCCGCCGGGAACCGAGGTGACCCTTCGCGGGTTTGTTCCAGGGGTCACGGCCAGTCAAGCACTCGAAGGTGGCAACATTTACTTTGGGGGCTGGCCCGACGGCCTTGCCGTGAGCAGCGATCACACCATCTGGTCTGCGTCTGATCCGGGACACTTTGTTACCCATTTTACCGTGCCCACGACGGCTTGGCTTTCTCCCAATGGAGAAAGTCGACTGAAAGATGGCGCGGTCACCATCGGCATTCAATGTTTCGGCGGGGTCATGGAGGGCTGCGGGCTTCGTCCCGACCAAGCCTCAGCGCTCTTTCACATGACCGACGTCACTGCTAAAGCCAATCCCCTGCCCTCCTTGACTGTCACCCCGCAGTCGGCGAAACCCGGTGCCACGGTGACCCTATCGGGCTGGGCACCGCTCACCGAAGAGTTCGGCTCGACCGCCTTTGGTTACCAAGTGGTGTGGGAACAAAATGGCAAAAGCACCGCTTACGGCAACATCGGCAGTGTTCAACAACGCCTAAACGGCGACATCACCGGAACCGTACAGATTCCGGCCATAGCATCGCCCGTCGGAATGCTAAGCGGCCGCGGGCGTCTCGCTCTACAATACGTCTTTACCGATGTGAGCCAGAACAAACCCAGACACGCCGACACTGAGACCATTGATGCCACCCCGTTTACCGTGACCTCTCCGCTCAGTTGGGCCCAATTGACGCGGCACGCGACCCTCACCAGCTTGACCAGTAATCAAAATCGCGGCTATTTTAGCAGTGTGGCGGTCTCGGGGGCAACCATTTATACCGCCTCTAGCGGAAACCTCTGGGTAAGCCATAACGGAGGTCGCAATTGGACCGCGTTGCCCATCCAATCCCTGGATGCCACCGAGCGCTCAATGGGCTATGCCCCGTTCAATCAATCTAATTTAATCGGCCTAGTTCTCGCCCCTGGCTCGTCGAACCATCTGTTGGCCTCAGTCTCGGTCGACGCGCCGAAACTCGGCGCACCGCCAATTCTCAATGTCGGCGTAGAAAGTTCGAATGGCGGTCAGACCTGGGCCGCAGTGCCTGCACCGCATGGCATGACCTCGAACGACTTTGGCGGATTTCAGGTAGAAGGCCATGCGGTCTGGGCCTGGTGGCAATCGAGTAAAGGCACCATTGCCGTCGAAGCCAGCCAAGACGGCGGTCGCCTTTGGCATTTGGTCCAACCAAGCAAGCTGACCTCACAGGTCCTATTATTGGGTCCAGTGCCAGCATCAAACTATGGTCAAATGTCCACTCAAACTGAACCCATCGTCACAGCGGTGCGAGGAGCTTGGAAGGTTCTTCAGGATCCGGTGGTCAACGAAGGCACGATTACCCAACTGGCCACGCTCTCCAACCATGCCACCCTGTGGCTGGGAAACCTCTCTTATCCTGTTGAGATCAGTACCAATGGCGGCCGAAGCTTTAGCTATGTCAAAACCCCATCAGTCCCGGGATCGTTGAAGAGCATGGAGTTGCCCTTGGTGCGGCTCCTACCTAACGGCGCTTTATTGGCCCAAGATCCCAAGACCAGCGCATACTACCGTTTAAACTGGGGAACCAGTCAATGGGAGCTAGTCCCTTCTGCTGACACCCTTGCAGGCGCCACCATTCTGGTGGCTGGCAGCAAGGTCTATTGGCTCAAACAATCGTTCAACAGCGCGGCTAAGTCCAAGCAGCCAACGATGCTGACGGTTCCGGTGTCTCTATATTGAATTAGGTTGGACCTGTCCCATGCGATTCAGCCCGACGGCGGCGTTACAGCGCCTGAGGCTCTGAACAGCGGACGATGTGTTTGCTCTCGCTGAAAAGCACACTCAGTATTGACCCCTAAAAGAGTTGATGAGAGACTCGCGCCAGGACGTGAAAAATCCTGGCGCACGCCGTTTCACCCCGCCTGGCCAACGAAATAGCGGCCGGATTTGATTCCACACCTGCCCCCTACTCCTTAAACTCTGTTAAGACCCAAGTCATCCCAGGGACTAGGACTCACCGATGGTGGCACCGAGCCTGCCTGCGCCAATTAGCGAATGCTGCGAGTTCCCCAACTACCAAGGCGTCCTCGGAACTTAGTGAGCACGGATGATCCCTGACTTAGCTAAATCAAAGGCTAAAGAGCCGATCCATCCCTCCTGCCCGTGAGCAGGATCCATCTTTTCGCTCTCATCTCGAGGGGCTCGATGCCCCAATCAGAACTAGTGCTCGAGCCAACGCTCACCCCGCACGATCAGGACATCCCCCGAATCGGGGTAATCGCTGATAGACAGGAATGGATTCGGGTGTGGCTCTTCTGAAAGGGTGCTGGGGTTGTCCCAGCTTGGGCATGTAGACTTGACGGACCGGCGGGACCCGATAGGCACCGGGCTTGAGCTTTTCCACCAAGGCCGGTATCCGTTCCCGCACTTGCGCGCATACTCCGCCATCGTCTCTCCGGCCAGGACCGGGGCCCCGTGCTGATTCAGGGCTGGCCACATCTCTTCGAGGAACTCTGCAGTCAAGTGGTGAGCGAGCGCGGTAAACCGCGCCGGCACGGCTTCTTTGCCTCGATAGGCAATGGCATCTCACTAGAGTGACCTGTTAAAGTCCTCGTGGTTGTTGGACCAGGGGTCCGTTAGAGGCCTGAAAGCGCGAACGCCGTTCCCCTTGTACACCGTTTTCCCGTGCTCGAAGTACAATAGTAAGAGATCGGAGTTTGCGATTTTCTTCGCTTCGACGCTTACATCGAGGGGTTCGATTTCGGCCTTTAAAGCGTCGAGGGCGCTCTCGCGTCCGTCATCTGATAGGAACGTCAGACGAGGGACTACGCGTATTAACTCTTTCATTAGCCGTTGTCGCGCCTTTTCGGGATAGGCGGTCCAAACGGGGGTCACAATGACCCGGTCAAAGTCATCGGCGAAAAAGGGTAGGCACACCCCTGTTAACTGATAGACGATCTTAGCAGGTAACCGTCTTGCCAACTCAAACTCCTTACTGCGCAGTTCCAACACCGCAGTGACTTGTGAGAAATTCGTTTACAACGGATCGTAGCCCAACGGCATGACTTTCGAATGATTCATCAGGTCGATTTCAACTAACTCCTCGGCGTGAATTCCTATCAAGGGCTCGTAGTTAGCAGAATCAAAAATCGGCAATACCTTTTTCCAATTTTCGAAGTATCGGCAGTAAAGTTCACATTCTAAGCTCATATATTTACCCACAAAGTATCGAAGATTCTTGCCTGCTTCCACGCGTCGACCATCCCCAGGCACCTCCTGCGACAGGTGGACGGACTAAGCTTCTCGGTTCAGACTTAAAATCGCTCCGGAACGCACTAATCTATATCTGAGTTCGACATCTTCGTATCCCCACCTGCGGAACCTCTCATCAAAAACACCGGCGTAAGGAAGCATCGTGCGATTTATTGAAATATTTCCGGTCCAAAATACGTTCCAGGGGGCATCCATTTTCATAATCGCATCGTTCACGACCTGGTCCTTTGCCCGCCTGGCCATCGGCAAGGCGGCACCCTACGGAGTCTACGACGTCGCCGCCAATGAAGCGTTCGTGAATGGCGGTCAGAGCCCTGCCACCGCCGAATTTGCGGTGGCGAGTATGCAAGGCTGGTGGGACGAACTCGGCCCTGTGCGTTATCCGGAAGCGACCAACTTGTATATTATCAGCGATAGTGGCGGCAGTCACTCGGCCGTCAGCCGTCTTGATAAAGTCCAGCTGCAAGCCTGGGCGGATGCCACGGGCTTGGAGATCCCTGTCCGCCATTATCCTCCCGGCACGAGTCAGTGAAATCCGATTGACCAGAAACGCTTCAGCCCCATGAGTCTCAACTGGCGCACTCAACCGCTAGAGCGCTTCGACCCCGTGGTGCAGGACATCGCTCACACCACGACTGTGACCGACCTGACTGTCAAGGCAGTTCTCGATGACCGGACGTACGAAACCAGGCGCAAGGCGTCGAAGGCGGACCTCGCCAAGGTGACCATCGAACGGAACGCCTTTCAAGGAAATTGAAATGACGTCATCAAACCCACTCCGCCGACGGCGGAGAGCACCTAGCAAGCCAGCTGCTCTCCAGAACGCTCCCATATCCTGACCATCCAGTCCTCGACCAGTGGGAGGCTGGCCGAAGGCTAGCCCTTTTGCATGCTCCATGACTTCATCAATCCGACCATTACCACAATTCGTGCACAATATTAATGGATCCGAGGTGTACGACCGCTGATCGGTCGCCGATGCTCAGCAGTTGTTTAGGTTATTTTTTCGCGAGTCCTAAGTAGTCCTTCCAACGAGTCCTCTCGCTGTTGCGATACCCCGCCGGTTTGGCAATCAGAATTTATCCTTCCCTCTGATTGCCAAACCGGATGCGAATTACACCAGAAACAACAACCAGCCGCACTTTCCCACAACACCTGCGACCTGGACCGGACCACGACACCGCGAACTTTAACCGGCAAAGGCGTTAACGGACCCCTGACAGAGGATTTTCCCGATGTCAAAACCGATGGTCCACGCTTTGGTCCGCCAAAAATTCTGGGCTTGTCTTAACCTCTTCAGCCACCAGCATCCAAGGTTGGCGGCAATGAGAGCTCAGACAGCCCTACGATCCATGCTAATCACCGACAGAGAAGGCACCGATCATTCAGCCTGGGAAGCCAAAAACCGGCGGGCCTTTTCGGTCGGAGATCAAGCCACTCATCAGCGCGCCGTCCAATCCGCATTCCCGGGGACTCTTGGGCTTGAAAACCATCGGCCAGCTTTCACGATATTGCCGTCTCTAAGATCGCCAGGTCTCGTCCCCCACGGTGAAATTCGAAGGATTCGCAACCACTCGTCTCGACCATATTGGGCCAACATTGGGCCTACTAGTTGACCGAGACTCAGCGTCATTGGATAATCGAGGTAGTCATTCCGTAGAGGAGCGGGCCATGAAGCCATGGACAGTTTTACATAGTCAATACGTTTCCGAAAATCTGCCGTATCATCGGACCCGCCGGGACCGGGTCAGACTTCCCAACGGAACAGAATTCGACTATGAGGTTCAAGAATACCCCGATTGGGTCAACGCGGTGGTCCTCACCGCGGAGTACGATATTGTCTTAGTCTTTCAATATCGACATGGCATCGGCGATTTCTCGTTAGAGATTCCGGGAGGGATGGCCGAACCCGGAGAAGAATCCGTTCTCGGAATCATTCGCGAAGTGGCCGAAGAAACCGGATATCGCTCGCCAGAGCTTCCCATCTTTCTTGGTCAATTCCATCCGAATCCAGCAACGAGCAATAACTGGGTGCGCAGTTATCTATTTCTAGACGCGATTTTATCCGAAGGGCAACATCTCGATGCCACCGAAGAGATAGAGATTCGCTTGCTGCCTCTGAAAAGCTATGACGAACTCATCCACCGGGGAGAAGCTCCGCAAATGTTTTCGGCCTTTGCCTACCATCTCGCTCGGCAGTACTTGGCCCGTCAGAAGGATTAACGGTGGTGTTCCTCGCGATGCCTTTACCGCCTACCACGCTTCTCCCTTGGAGTTTTACTTCGAGACGACGTCTGGCGCAGTCTATGTTTCGCGCCATGAAAAAGATCAGTGGCTTGCGCTGGCTGATCATTGGCCTCGGATATCCGTGGTCGGGGTGGCGTGCGTGCCCTGATGACAGTCCATCTGCTCCAGGACTTGGCCGATGCCTTTCGCACCCACATAGTGCTCGACTTAGAGGCCAGAGATTGTCAAGAGTTGCTGCCCCGGCTCAATATACGCTACCCTGGTATTGCTAGAAGACGGTCGCTTGCGCCAACATCTTAGTCTCTTTATTGCAGGCCAGCGCCAGGCTCCCGGCGAGGTATCGTTCACAGCGATTCTCGAGAAGTGCCGCGTCTGGATTCTGAGGGTATTTCTGGAGGATGAAGTCGATGATTGAATCCAAATTTCCGTCGGTTGAGGAAACACGAACAGCGCCAAATGACAGGCCTTCACCGAGTGAGCCATCGAATATGATGGCCCGATATCAGCGCCAAATCCTACTCCCCGAAGTCGGCGTCGACGGTCAAGAACGCCTCTTCGCCAGTCGCGTGCTCATCGTTGGCGCCGGAGCCTTAGGCTCCGCGGCCGCCACCTATTTGTCTGCGGCGGGCGTCGGGACTTTGGGCTTGGTCGATGGCGACACCGTCGACCCCTCCAATCTCCACCGTCAGATCCTCCATGACACCCAAGATATCGGGGCCCCTAAGACGCGGTCCGGCGCGAAGCGGCTAAAAGCACTCAATCCCGACGTTCGGATCGAAGAGCATCAGGAATTTTTGTCCACGGATAATATCATCCGTTTGTTCTCGGCGTATGATCTCATCGTCAATGGCAGCGACAACTTTCCTACTCGGTATTTGGTCAATGATGCCAGTGTGTTATTGCGTAAGCCGCTTGTCGATGCCGCTATCTTGAAGTTCGAAGGGCAATTGGCCGTATTTCGGCCGGGAATGGGCTGTTATCGTTGTCTCTTTCCGTCCCCACCACCCCCCGGCACGGTGCCTGATTGCGCCGAAGCCGGCATCTTGGGGGCTGTCGCCGGCGTCCTCGGCAGCATGCAGGCGGTGGAAGCCTTAAAATTGCTCTTAGGGATATTCCCATGCACCGCTCAGGGAACCTTTCTTTTGTACGATGCCCGAAGCAGCAGTTGGCAGCGCATGGCGTTTCAGCCTAATCCCGATTGCGTCATCTGTGGCGACCACGCGACCATCACCGAACTAATTGACTATGAAGACTTCTGTGGATCCCGTCTACCTTCCGCCATAAACCAACCTACTGCCATCCCGGCGTCTGAATTCGCAGTGAACGCGGACCAGGCTCTGGACCTGTTAGCCGACCCTACGGTGATTGCGATCGATGTGCGCAGTGTGGATGAATTTCGATGCGGCCATATCCCAGGTACGCAACTATGCTCGATGGAAGATCTGCCCGATATCGCCAGGACTGCTGCCAATCGACGTATTTTAGTCATCTGCGCCAGCGGGGTGCGAAGCGCCTATGCCGCAGAGACGCTTCGGTCATTGGGCTGTCACGCGTGGACTTTGCAGGAAGGCACCAACGGCTGGAACTACGCCGGTGGACCCTGGGTGAGTTCAGAACCACCTGCCATCTAGCCCTACACCCCCATGCTGCCAGGTTAAGAACACGGAAAAGGTTTGCTCTGACAGTAATATTAGGAGCCGCCAAATATTAACCTGCGATTTTTGGCTCCGAAGTCTTGACGCGTGGTCGGATGGTATCGTTCCATGGCTGATTTTGACCTTCTGGTCGCTCGATATTCAGGCTGGCCATCTCCTTGTCGTCCACCACCATTCCTGTTTCATAGGTGCCCGTATCTAGCGCTGCCTGGACCCTGAGCCCCGTTTTGGTTGTGGTGTGACGAATCAGATTCACGACGATTTCATCATGGATCAACGGGCGACCACGCCAATTGCTGCTAATGGCCGAAAACAGACGGTGCTCGATTTTGTTGAATTTGGACGTGCCGGGCGGATAATGGCTGACGGTGATGGCCAGTGGGGTCTCATCCGCAAATTTTTACAGTTCGCGCTTGAAAAGCCGCAAACGGGATCCCTTGCTACCACCGCCGTCGGCGGTGATCAAGCGTTCCGTCGCATTCGGATAGGCTTCTTG
>JAMCVM010000197.1 GCA_023475835.1 Bacillota bacterium
GGCATGGAGTACCGCCTCGCGCGGGCCAGCATAGCGCATGGCCGCTGGGAAGCCGCTCAGGAGCACGCGGTTGCGCGGATAGTATTGATGAATCAGCGCTTGGTACGATTGCCAGCGGACGGCCGCCGGCACATCATCAGACTTGGTCCATCCAACCAGCGGGTGGATCACTAAGCCGTCCACCCATTCTAAGGCAGCCTTTTGAATATATTCATGGGCGCGGTGCAATGGGTTCCGGGTTTGAAAGGCGACCACTGAGTGCCATCCGCGGCGATGGATGACTTGGCGCATGGCCTTAGGTGTTAGCACGGGTAGCGTGTCAAAATGGGGCTGACCTATCAACGTCACCGAGCCCGCGACGCGAATTGGGCTTTCGGAAAGACAGCGTTCGACGCCGGGATGGGCACGGTCTAAGGTGCCATAGAGTCGCTCGGCTTCGTCCGCGGGTTCCATCCAAAACACGTCTTCGACGTGAACGCCGCCGACAATAACCCCTTGGTAGACCAGCGCGGCGAGCCTCGATACCTTGAGTTGACTAGAAATTTTCGCTGCGACGGGTAAAGTCACGGGGATGGGCCAGGGCGAACCCTGGGGGAGTTGCCAGTCGTCGAGAACTGTTTCTACGGTCCGATGATCTTGAAATCCGGTCAGCGGAGAAAAAATTCCCGTGGCGAGCGAGATCAGATCGAAATAGTGAAAGGGATCTAGGTCAATGGCGGGACCAGATCCTAAGCTCGCGCGAAACTGGTCGCCAGCGGCCCCCATCAGCACCTGTTCGCCGACCGGGGCACCGTCGGCGGTTAGCGTGTGAATCAACCGGCTCTGCATTATTTCTCACTCCCATAGGCCCTCATCAGGCAAGATTCAGGCCATTATATGCAGATTGCGGGTGCCGGCTACTCGACTGGATCCTGGGGAATCAAGAATTGGCTAGGGTGTGGTGGTCCGTTTTTTGAACTTGAGCGAACCCCCAATTCAAGAGATTTTCGGCATCGATGTCCACCGGATAGAATCCGTTTTGGCCGTGCATCAAGATGCCTAGCAAGGTAACAAAATGCCCATCGACTTTTTGCCGAGCTTCAAATACGACGTTAAAGCCAGCTTGAGTCGTCCATCCGGTCTTGACCCCAATCACTGACGGGTCCATGAACAGCAGTTCGTTTAAATTTGAAACGTCAGGATTGTAGGGGAGACTCACTTCTTTGGTGTCGACAATCTTGCGAAACAGGGGGATCTGCAAATCTTGTTGGGCGATGATGGATAAATCCCACGCACTACCGTAAGAACCTGGAGAAAGGCCATCGGGGTCTTGGTAATGGGTCTGATACATGCCAAAAGATTGCGCGGTCTGATTCATTAGCTTGACGAAGTCTTGAGTGTTTGGACTCACCGTATTGGCGAGTTCGACCGCTGCATCATTGGCGGAGGCGATGATTAGGCCGTACAGCAATTGGCGCACGGTAAACTTGTCGCCGACGGCCATATAAATATCCGAACCCGTCGTTGAGGCAGCCAGCGCAGAGATCTTCACGGATCGAGAAAGCGCAAGATGATGGTAGACTAAATAAAACGTCATCAGTTTAGTCGTGGATGCGAATGCGCCTTCGAGATTGGGATGGAGCGCCCACATTAATTGATGGCTGGTAAGATTCCATAACACCCCAGAGGATTCGCCGATGGAAAACGGTAGGGTGGAAGGGATCGGACTGGGAACTGGCGGAACCCCGGGCGTGTAGCGCACCGCGGTCAGGCGGGTGCGATGAGTCGCCTTTTGGCGGGGCTTATGCCCAAGGTTGGCCACCGCGAACACGCCCAGAAATAGCATGAGAGCCAAGAGCAAACCATGAATGGGGGCAGGTCCTTTAGTGCGACGCAGGCGAATGTGAGACAAACGAAAAGCCTCCAGTCAATAACGAATTCAGGTTTTTGCATAACCTAAGTTCCCATGATATGTTACCAAAGAAAGAAACGGGAGAGCATGGTTTAGTAGAGAAATTTGTCGATCAAACGCCTCTGGAAATGGGATTTCAAGGGGCTAGGCGCTGCCCGGCGAAATGCCAAGAGGTTTTTAAGGTAGTCAGACGGAGCCAAACACGGAAGCAGGCGAGCATTAGGATGACGAAGGTCAGCGTGGTCATTCCAACCTACAATCAAGCCCGATGGATCGGACGGACGCTTGGGGCTTTAGCCAATCAAACCCGCCTGCCGGATCAGGTGATCGTGGTCGATGACGGATCGACCGATGACACCGTGAAGGTGGTCGAGGCGTTGGCCAAGCGGACGCCATATGCGGTCGATCTGGTTCAGCAAAAAAACGGGGGACCGGGTTCCGCTCGGAACCGAGGAATTGAGGTGGCGACAGGCGATGTGGTCGCGTTTACCGATTCCGATGCGGTGCCTCGCTCGACGTGGTTGGAAACAGCGATAGGACGGTTGGCGCAAGAAGGAGAGGACTGTGCCGGCATCGAAGGCAGAGTCGAAGACGACCAGACGACACCACCGACCATTCGGACTCATCAGATTCACAATTTGCATGGCGGACACTTTTTGACTTGCAATGTGCTCTATCGCATGGAGTGCCTCGAAAAGGTCGGGGGGTTCCACACCCGATTTCGTGAGGATTCGGATCTCGCGTTTTCTTTACTGGAAGCCGGTTATCGCATCGTGTTTGAACCCCAGGCGATTGTCGACCATCCCCCACGCGAGGGAACGACTTGGGAAGTGTTCAAATTAGCTCGAAAGCGAAAAAACGATGCGCTGTTGTGGTCGAGACATCCCCAACGAGCGAACGAATACTTAGGCAGTCTTTATCCACCCAGTGAAACCTTGATTTTGATAGGCGAGTTGGCGATTTTGGCGGCGATCGTGAGCCAAACCGGGTGGCTCGGGATTTTGGGTTTATTGCTGTTGTTAGTGGGATTGCCTCGGATGGTCTTAGCCAGTTTAGAAGGTCGACAGTATAATAATAGGGATTACCTCATCGTATTAGCGATTGGGCTAGGGCTTCCGGCGGTGAACTGCTACTATCGTACGGTCGGTACTTTGCATAAACCCGCGCCGCTTTCGCTCCACCGCGGCCAAGCGGCAGAGTCGGCCCCGGCCAACTCCTCGGTCGACTATCCATAACCGATTAAGGGAGAACGCTGAGGTCGACTTAAAATTGCGAGTCGACTAGAGAAACAGCAGGGAATCTGCTATCATTTGTAGAAAATGTGTGTGTGTGAATAGGCTCAAGAGATTAGGGTAGATTAAGTTCGTAGGAGGTTGACGGGTGAAAGTTTTAGTATTGGGTGGAGACGGCTATCTTGGCTGGCCCACAGCAATGTACCTCTCGGACCGTGGACTGGACGTAGCGGTTTGTGACAATTTTGCACGAAGGCAGTACGATTACGAAATTGGTGCCGAAAGTTTGGTGCCGATTGTCTCACTGCAACAGCGCGTCAAGACCTGGCACGAGGTATCAAACAAGGCCATCAAGCTTTATGTGGGAGACTTGACTCAGCCGGATTTTGTCTACTCCATGATTGGGGACTTTCGTCCAGATGCCATTGTTCATTACGCCGAACAGCGTTCGGCCCCGTATTCGATGATTGATCGTGGACATGCGGTGTATACGCAGATGAACAATGTGATTGGCAACTTGAACGTGATATATGCGATGGCCGAAATCGACCCGGCGATTCACTTGGTTAAATTGGGGTCCATGGGCGAGTATGGCACACCAAACATCGACATAGAAGAAGGGTTCATCGAAATTGAGCACAACGGCCGCAAGGACGTACTTCCTTACCCCAAGCAGCCAGGATCTTTCTATCATTTGTCGAAAGTGCACGATAGCCACAATATTATGTTTGCGTGCCGAAATTTTGGCTTGCGCTCTACGGATTTGAATCAAGGGATCGTGTACGGCACCGAAACCGAACAGACGGTTCGCCATCCGGATTTGGCTACGCGTTTGGATTACGATGCCGTGTTTGGCACGGTGCTCAATCGGTTTTGTATTGAAGCGGTGTTAGGCCATCCCCTGACGGTCTATGGACAGGGAAAGCAAATTCGTGGGATTTTGGATATTCGCGACACCGTGCGCTGCGTGGAACTAGCGGTGTTAAATCCGCCTGCGCTGGGTGAATACCGGGTCTTTAACCAATTTACGGAAGAGTTTTCGGTTAAAGAGATGGCTGAACTCGTAGCCAAGACGTGGCCGGGCGAGGCGAAGGTGGAACTCGTCGAGGACCCTCGCACCGAGGCTTTGAGCCACTACTACCATGCGACGCACACCAGGCTCTTGGAGTTGGGCCTAAAGCCGCATCTGCTTTCCGAAACGTTGATTGAATCATTGTTTCGGGTGATTGAGGAGAATAAGCATCGAGTGAACTGGGACGCGATCAAGCCGTCGGTGAATTGGCGGCATACGAAAAATCCAGCGTCCCATTTAAATGCGGAAATGAGCCGAATCTAGTCGCTCTTGGAAGCTTGTGAAACGAGGAACCGAGCAGTAGCCTGCCACGGGTCCTCGTTTTTACTTAAGGATAAGACGGGTTCTGACTATGTTAAGATAAAGACAAACGGATGTTGAGAAATGGGGGATATCTTGAAACGGATAGACAAACCTTGGGGATATGAAATTTGGTGGACGGTGACCGATCACTATGTGGGTAAGTTGATTCACGTCAACAGCGGGCAATCGCTCAGCTTGCAATACCATAATGTCAAGCATGAAAGTATGTACTGCCTGAGCGGTCAGGGTGAAATTCTCTTGGACGATGTGACCGAGGCCTTACAGCCGGGGCAGGCCGTGATTATTCCTCCGCTTCGGCGCCATCGGGTGACGGCCTTGACCGATTTAGAAATTATGGAGGTATCGACCCCCGAGTTGGAGGATGTGGTCCGCCTCGAGGATCGCTATGGACGGGAGGGAACGTCAGCCCCCTGATCCAAATCAGGGAGCATCGGGCACGGACGGAGGGCTATCGCCCGACCGCTCGTGCTATTTTTTGGGCAATATCGAGAAAAACTTGGCCCGCTGGCCCCAGCTCGGGTTCGCTGGTCACGGGCGCTCCTACGTCGCCACCCTGGCGAACTTCGGGTTCCAAGGGAATTTGCCCGAGCAAGGGCACGGACAGTTCGTCAGCCAGCGCTTGACCGCCACCTTCGCCGAATAGTCTTAAGACCTCGCCATGGGGACAGGTTAAATAGGACATGTTTTCAATCACGCCCAAAATCGGTTGGCGGGCGCGCAGGGCCACTTCGGCGGCGCGACGGGCGACATGAGTGGCCACCGGCTGAGGCGTGGTCACCATGATGAGTTTGGCGGCGGTTAACTTTTGCGCCACATTTAAGGCGACGTCGCCAGTGCCCGGAGGGAGGTCAATGAGTAAAAAGTCCAGTTCGGGCCAGGCTACATCTTGAAAAAACTGGTCCATCATTTTTCCCAACATCGGGCCCCGCCAGATTACCGCTTGGTCTTCAGGAACGAACATTCCCATAGAGACCAGCGAGACGTTGTGGTAAAGCCAGGGCAGAATCTGGTCGCGATCGTTGCTGTTGGCTCCGCCGCTGGCCCCGAACATCCGCCCTTGGCTGAAGCCGTAAATATCGAGGTCCATAAGACCGACCCGATACCCTAGACGGGAGAGAGCGATGGCTAGATTGGCGGTCACGGTAGATTTGCCTACCCCACCCTTGCCGGAAGCAATTCCTAAGATTGAAGTTTTGGTGGCGGCGAGTCCCTGGGGGGGCGTTTGGCCGGGCAGCGGCCCGATCTTGCGATCTTCAGCCGTAGATTTTGCACGCGAAGACGACCCAAAGGCGGCAGCAAACGTTGTTTTTCGTTCCTCGGCGTTCATGACCGAGAGGTTGACTAAAACCTCGGCCACGTCGGGCAACTCTAGCAAGGCGGTTTTGACTTCCTGTTCAATGCGCTCGTGTAAGGGACAACCGGCGACGGTCAGCGCGATATCCACGCTGACCTGTCCCGGTGTTTCGCTATCGATGCTTCGCACCATATGAAGATCGACAATGCTTTTGTGCAACTCAGGGTCGTTCACGGTCTTTAGCTTGGCGAGGATTAACTCCTGGTCCATCATGCGGTTTGGTTCCTTCCTAAGTGACTGCAGAATTCAAAATCCGAGTAAGCGACGGCCTTCGTCGGTCAGCATTTCTGGGGTCCATGGTGGATCCCAGACAATATCCACCTGAGCTTTTTTGACGCCCGGCAAGGTTTCGATCGCCATCTCGGCCGAACGGGTGATGGTATCGTGCAAGGGGCACCCTGGGGCTGTCAAGGTCATGCGCACGGTGACGCTGTCGGATTGGGGAAACTCCACTCCATAGACCAAGCCCAGGTCCACGACGTTGACGCCTATCTCAGGGTCCACAATTTCTTTAAGGATGTCAATGACTTGCTCCTCCGTGGCCATATCCTACTCCTCCTGTGCACTGCGTAATTGGGGTGGTCCAAGAATCCTAGTTTGACATCCTGCGGCCCCTCTTGCCCAAGAATATTATACCGCGATCACCAAAAATGCGTTTGTTGCGGCATCGACATGGATAAACTAATCGGGACTGAGGTTCTCCAGGAGATAAGATTCCCCTTTTCTGGGTCAGAGCACGATCCTTTTTGCGACAAGCACGGTTTTATTGTCCTGCATTGGAAGATTGAGCAACCCCCGCAAGAAAGAGGTGAGCAGCGGTGAGTTTGGTGAGAGCATGGTGGACGTTGGTTCGGTTGATTTGGTGGAGCCTGCTGTTTCATGTCAGCCGGCGGCGCGAACTAAGGCGTATTTATCGCAGGCGCCTGGTGCGGACATTGGCGGGCCGGATTGGAGTGTTTGATGACGATATTGAACGACTTTCACCGATGGCGCTCACATGCTGGTTGGGGGCATGCCTGGCAGCACGGTCGGCCATTCGTTATCCTCTTCGATCGAAACGCAAACGGATCGTGAGCATCGGCGGCCAAACCGCACGCATTGCCTTGCTTGCCGCCTATTTGGCATGGAGTTGGATGGCTCACGATATCGAACTGGGATGGGGAGCCGAGGGCTAAGCTAACGGGGCCTTCGGCCCTGCGGGTTGGTCACGGATTGCATCCGGCGCCAGTACCAAAGCGCGATACCAATGAATAACACGCCGATGATAATGCGGGGTACCCAGGATTCTTTGGCCTTCGCCACCGGGAAATCTTGGGTGGTTAAGAGTTCGCCGGAACGAGAATAGACGGAGACGGCCAAGGTACCGGGTACAGCAGCGTAAACCGAGCCGCCCCAAGCATCCTTAGCGGCTTTTTTTAAAGCCATTTTGTAGTGTGCTGACTTTCCGACGTAACTCACGTCCGCACGTGAGGGAACTAGCCTCGAATGGTCGGGAACGCGCACGATGAAGACTTCGGTCGCAGGCGCGTCCAAGTGAGTGGGGTTGCTATGAATGCTGATTGCGTTCGCTGCCAGCGCGGGTGCGGTGCTCCCCGCGAGTACTCCTACCAGCACGGCCCCCAACCACTGCGCTTTTATTCTCGTGAACATGGTCTAGCCTCACTTCGCTGCCAACATTTTATTTAGTGTACGCCAAATCTTCGCAAAGAAAAAGTCGCCCAGCGGGTATTTTTGCAACTCTGAGGCCAAAAGGGCGACGGAGATGGTGATGGTCGGATTATGCCCACTACCTGGGTTTTAGTTGAAGTCAAGCCTACCCCATTGTACAATGAATCCATTGCTTGCAAGGGAGGCCTTCTTTGTTGCACTATGTCCGAGCTTCGGGGCAGGACGAGGCCAAGATCAGACAGTTTCTTGGCCAGTTCCCCATGAGTCATTGGAGTCAAAATCTCTCGCAGTATTTGAACGCCTCGTTAGGCGGGATGTTCTTGGCCCTTGATGATGACTCCACGGTCTTGGGGTGCGCGGCACTCGTGGGTGAAAGGTCTCGAGAGATGTACATATTAGGAATGCGAATGGCACCAGGAGAACAGAGTTCGGAGGCAAGTCAGGGGCTGGCGGGCATTCTGATTCAAGATGCTACCCAGACCGGAGCGCAGGTGGTGAGAGCGTTAATCGAAGAAACCGATGACATTCCTCTCAGAGTGTTGCAAGAGGAGTTACAGTTTAATCCAAAAACCGAGTGGGAAGTGGGTACGCTAAGCGAGTTGCCTGTGGTCTTCAATCGAGGGGTGGGTGAGGCAGGACCGGCCTGGGCGGTAGATCGCGAAAGGCTGTTTGACTTTTTGGCCAAGCATCCGGGTCAAGTGTGGGCCTCGGGGGACCCGTGGTTTCCGCGTACGTTGACCGAAGAAGACCTAGCTCATGGGTTTGAAGTGGGGGGAGCTGCACTATCCCCGCAAGATTTTGCGCAGCCGATAGCCGCTCTAGCACTGTATTCTATTAAAAATCGCGAACGGCTTAACTTAGGTTATTTGCAATCAGCAAAGACCGCGGATCTCGAAGCCCTGTTAACGTACCTGATGGTGGACGCGCACGCATGGGGCGTGACCGAACTGCGTTATGGACTGGCTTCCGATCAAGCTCGAGCGCTGCTTGAATGGTATGGCAAAGCTGCAGAGTCTGGTTGGCGGGGATGGCTGCTAGAAAAGGCTTTACATCCTGCGGCTGTGCCTTCCTGATGACAGGGTTTTGGTCAGGCTTGATATCGCGGTGGCGCACACCGGCTTCCGGTCTTAGAGAGATTCTAGAGTCTTTTGTCTTTAGCCGCTTGGCTTTGATTATCGTTGGGTGGGTGGCGCTTGGCCGAATTCCCTGGGGCTACTATTCGCCTACGTTCAACATTACGAACAAGGTATGGCTGTTGATGTGGCTCAGGTGGGATGCTTTATGGTATTTGAAAATTGCCGCGCATGGCTATACCAAAGTTAATGAGTTGGCATTTTTTCCTACCTATCCCATGCTGATTCGCGGGGTGCATTTATTGACCCGCCTGCCTTTCGACGTCTCCGCGCTGCTCTTGTCCAATGCCATGTGTTTGGCTTTTTTGTTTGTGTTCTGGGCTTTGGTGAGCGAATACTTTGACCAATCCGTTCGGCAGCGGGCGCTATGGGCAGCGTTGGCTTTCCCTACGGCGTTTTTTATGTCAGCCGCCTATACCGAGTCGACGTTTTTATTTCTGAGTGTCATGGTATTTTGGCTGGCTCGACGCCAGAAGTTTTGGTGGGCGGGTTTTTGTGCGATTGGTGCCACCCTGACCCGCAATGAAGGCGTGTTTATGGTGATCCCGATCTTATGGCAGTATTATTTGGCCCGCGGCTTCAAATTTCGTTGGGAACTTTTGTCTATGTTGTCCGTGCCTTTGGCCATGGGCGGATTTATGTATTTTCAATGGCGGCATTTTGGTAATCCGTTGGCATTTATTAGTTCCCAGAGCGCATGGGGTCGCCATATTACCTGGCCATGGGTGGGCATTTGGCTGGCGATTGGAAAAATCTGGCATGGAAGCTCATTGCAAGCGAGTACGGTTCTTAGTATGATAGACTTGTCTTCCAGTCTCGTGTCTCTGGCTTTGTGGATTTACAGTTGGAAGAAGCTTCCGGTGGATTGGATGATGTATTGGGCGGTTCTTTGGTTGATTGATGTGTCTGCTCCTAGCCCGTATGGTCGGAGTCCGTTGTTAAGTATGTCGCGACTGGTACTCATTCTCTTTCCGACCTACGTAGGATTGGGTATACTAACGGAGAATTCGACTTGGCGTCGGGCGGCGAACTGGTTATTTCCCTTATTACAAGCGGTATTTTTTACAATTTTTGCGACATGGCACTGGATAGCTTAAAATGCGAGGAGGAGTGTCAATGCGAGCCTTAGTGATTCTTCCCACCTATAACGAGGTTGGCAATTTGGGCCCGTTGGTGGAAGCTATCACGGGTCAGGGGGAGAGGTTTCACCTCCTTATCATTGATGATGGTTCGCCCGATGGGACCGGGTTGTTGGCAGATCATCTAAAGACGCAGTATCCCGGACGAATAGAAGTGTTGCACCGCCAGGGAAAACTGGGCTTGGCTACTGCGTACCTAGCAGGTTTCCAATATGGAATTGCGATGGGATACGACTATCTGTTTGAAATGGACGCCGATTTTTCTCATCATCCTCGCTATCTTCCCGAATTTATCAGCGCGATGAAAATGAAGGGCGCCGATGTGGTTTTGGGCTCACGCTACGTTGAAGGGGGCGGAGTAGCGCATTGGCCTTGGTATCGCCGTCTGATTTCGGTGGGTGGATCGCAGTATGCGCGCATCGTCTTAGGGCTTTCGATTCGGGATTTGACCGGAGGTTTTAAATGTTTTCGACGTGAAGTATTGGAAGCTATCCAATTGGATGAAATTGAAGCGAGTGGATATGGATTTCAAATTGAGATGACCTATCGAGCGGTTCAACACGGGTTTAAAGTGGTGGAGATTCCGATTATCTTTGAGGATCGTCGCGAAGGGCAAAGTAAGATGTCGGCCAGTATTTTTACGGAAGCTTTATGGATGGTGGCAAAGTTGAGGATTTCGGAGCAAATGCACCGAAAAGCTCGGCTGGAAGGGGATCGGATTCGTTCCTAGGCGATGCGATCAGACTTTTTGGGGAAGATCATTCGTTTCGGTTTAGTGGGTGCCAGCGGTGTGGTGGTTAATGCGGGCATCTTTCGACTAGCCTTAATAGGGGGCTTGGAGCATCAATCGGTGCTTGCTCAAGCGCTAGCTATTGAGGCTTCTATTTTGAGTAATTATGCCTTAAATGCGCGATTTACATTTCGTCGCCCCTATTCTTGGGCGTCGCTCGGGCAGTTTAACTTGGCATCGGCCGGCGGGTCTCTACTGCAACTAGGAGTTTATGCACTGCTGTTCCACGGCTATCATTTAGACAAGTTTTTGTCAGATCTTTTGGCGATTCCCTGTGGGACGGCTATCACTTTTGGGGTTTCATATTTTTGGGTGTTTACGGCACGAGGGGGTGGCGATGGTGCAACCCAACCGGGATCTGTCAAGTCCTCTCGGCGTTCTGGAAGCCGCAGCTGACGCAGGCGTGCATTTGTTGTCGGCGGGCGGCGAAGTCAGCCGAGTGGAAGATACCATGATTCGGATCACGTCCGGATTAGGGATAGAATCGGTGGAGGCGGCGGTGTTCCCGACCGTTATTTTTTTGTCCGCGCCGGGAGCGACCCTCATGCGGCGTGTGCGCCGACGATCAGTCAACTTAGCCGTCGTGGCACGAGTGAACCAGTTGTCACGCGATCTGGCGGAACACCGGATTGATCTCGGCGTCTTCCGCGAGCAGTTGGGCTTGATTTCTACCATGAAACGCTACGCTGGATGGCAGACCACGGTGGTGGCGGCGTTAGCCGGAGGGATGCTCTGTCAATTGGTTGGCGGCCGTTGGTACGACTTTTTTCCAGCTATGCTGGCCGGTGCCTTGGCCCATATCGTGCGCCAGAGACCAGGATCGCTCAATGATAGTCTAAAGGACTTTATGGCTGCGGTGGCTGCGGTGATTCCAGGATTGGTCGCGGCGCAATGGTCCCTATTTCACCCGGGCACGATCATTGTCGGGGGGATTATGGTGTTAGTGCCGGGCATGGCCATCACCAGTGCCATTCGCGACGGTATCGCCGGGGATGTGGTGTCCTCGGTATCGAGAGTATTGGAGGCCTTGTTAACCGCGGCGGCGGTGGCCGCAGGAGTGGCCTTGCCACTCAATTTGTACCTTGCCCTGGGAGGGCGCTGGCCATGATTCGTGCAGTGCTATTGGCCGGCTTGACCGCGTTTGCGTTTGGCATCATGTATCAAGTATCCGCGCGTATGGTGGCGGTGTCTGCGGTCATTGCCGCCCTAGCGTGGGCGGCATATCGGGGGTTGACGGGATCATTTGGCGGCAGTTCGGGGTGGCCAGAATTTTTGGGGGCGTTGACGGTCGGGGTGTTAGCGGAACTGGCGGCCCTGGTATATAAGCAACCCGCCTTGGTCTTTCAGGTGCCGGCGATTATTCCGTTTGTTCCCGGATATTTGCTCTACGAGAGCATGCTCTCATTTTTGCGCAACCAGTTTTTAGTGGGCTTGGAAAGAGGCTTGCGTGCGTTGCTCTTGGCGGCGGCACTTTCTTTGGGATTGGCCCTGGCGACGGCGGGAATGCGGGCATTGCGTCGGCAAGGGCACCGCGCCCATGAAGGCTAGCTCGGTCAATGCGAGGCTGAAGACTGACAAGCTCGGCAGAGGCCAACGACTTCGAGCGCATGCGAAATGGGAATAAAGCCAATGGGTTGCAAGTCGTGCTGAATGACCTGGTCAATATCGCACTCGTACAGGTCGGCCATGGTGCCACAGGAGGCACAGACGATGTGGTGGTGATGGTCGCGAAAGGGCGGTACAGGTTCATAACCTACCACCCCATGGGGTAAGAGTACGGCCTGCACTATCTTCAATGCGGTAAATAAATCGAGGACGCGGTAAACCGTGGCCTGATTAATGCCAGCGGATTTGAGCCGTTCGACCAACTCAGGCTTGGGCAAGGGGTGTCGGGTTTGGGAGAGCTCACGAAAAATAGTCAGCCGTTCCGGCGTGACTCGAAGTCCGCCCTCGCGCAGGCGGTGGATGAGCATGGCCTCCAGCCCTTCTTGGCGCACTTTGGCTTCGTTTACACTAGACATGCCGACCTGCCTTTCTGCCGTTTGCCGAACACAATGACCCGGAGCCAACCATCCTTCTCAGGGTACCCGGTGTCCTTCGGGCGGTGTGGGTCCGGGAGTCGGGATGCGGGCTTCACCGAGATACCCTGCTTGATGAAAAGCCGTGGTGACGTCGACAGGATGCGTGGAAATGACGAAGATTTCCTGTACGGCACCACTGGACCGCCCCAAAAGTTTGAATCCGCTGGGCGTCCAATATTGAAAACTGAAGCCAACTTTTCCGCCAGTCTTGGGATGGATAGGACCCGGAATAATGCCGTCCACTTGAGACAGCCCGCTTAAAAAAGTCAAGCCCGGTTCCAATTCCTTGACTACGTGATGTTTACGCTTGATTTTGGATCGTCGATATTTGGCCACGCAAACCCCATCCCCCCGACTCTCATTCTATCAGACTCGGGGGAGAAGCTTTGCACAAGCTAAGACGAGGATGGGTGAGCAACCTTAGCACGCCGCGGCCGACCTTCTTCAGTGACCACGTCCGGCAACTTCACGTCGGTCCAGGCCTCAACCACGACTTCACCGTTTTCTACGTGGGCAAATTCTGGATCATGCGAAGAACTCTCACCAATGGCTAAGAGCGAGCCGATCCGGACTTGGGCGGGAGTAAAGGTTAATGCGTAGACGGATTTACTCACATCTTGCGGTTGACCGGCGTGAGCGTTTCCGCGCAGGCGGCCAAAAACCAAAATGTCTCCGGTAGCAGCTACGGTGGCGCCTGGATTGACGTCACCAATGATGATGAGGTCGCCCTGGTGAAATTGATGTTGGCCGGAACGCAAGGTATGGCGAACCACCAACGTGGGTTCGGATCGGCGGACCAAGGGAATCGGTTCAGGACGTCGAGGGTCGCGCACGATGCCGTTTAAAGAAAGATCGGGATAGCGGCTAAAGGCTCCCGCAACTTGGCTTAAAAGGTCGGCACTCAGCGGAAAATCGTCGATTTGGACATCCAGTACGGCGCCCGTCAAAAAAGCATGCCTCCGGGCGAGGGTCGTTTCCAAATCACTGATTAGGTCTTGCTCGTTGGCGAAGCCTGCTGCCACAAGCCGAAGACCACGCTTCGTATCCCCCTTGATTTCCATAATCCACCAGCTTTCTCGACTTGCGGAGTCGCTTAAAATTCGACAATACCGGGTTAAATTCGCTAGGGCATGCCAAAACTCCTCTAATTTTTGAGGAGCTTTAGAGATTCTCTTGAAGTCGAGACTCTTCACGAGGTCTTTTAAGTGCCGCGCCATTGGACGGTCAGAATTCGGCGCCTCGAGGGGAAATATCAGCGGGTTGTGCAGGGCGCAGATGGGTTGAATTTGCGCCTGTCTCCCTTCGCCCATTCGCCCCGAAGTTTGGATTAAATCCGTTCAGGCGAGGCCTTCACGGCGAAGATGGTGGAGGAAGGACATTACCCGTTTCTATAAAGATAGATAGTTGGGCGATAATATAGACATGGCACACACATATTCGCCGAAACAGTGTAGTCAACCCGTTGGACATTCGGTCGCGACGTTGCAACGCTGGGATCGAGAGGGCATTTTAACGGCACATCGATCCCCGAAAAATCGGCGGTATTACCCCCATGATCGGTATTTGGCGTCCATATGGGTCGACGCGAGGCCCGAAGGACGTGTCGTACTATATGCGCGAGTATCCACGCGCAATCAGCCGCCCGATGGATTCATGGGTTCAACCAAGTCGCCGCGTTAGGACCCCGGGGAAAAATAATTTGAACGAATTCTTAGTATCTGCGAGTGTTCAGCGGCCGTGTGACCGGAAGTATGTGCCATTTTACGTTAACTATGCGTTCGCATCAAATCATTCGGCCCTGGATCGCTAAAGAAGCGAACCTTCGGCGAGCCCATGCAAACCCGGAGACTTGATGGTCGCGCTATGGAGGGATGTGTCGCCGAAGGCGGTTTCGCTAGGCGCTCTCCGGAACGCTCCCATATCCCGACCATCCAGTCCTCGATCAGTCGGAGGCGGGCCGAAGGCTAGCCCTTTTGCATGCTCCACGGCTCCATCAGTCCGACCATTACCACAATTAACCCAAAATATTAATGAATCCGAGATGTCCTGCGGCTTATCCGTCGCCAGCGCTTAGCACTGATTTAGGGTATTTTTTCGCGAGTCCAAAGGTCGTTCGGGATCCCCCCGGGTCCCGGAAGGCGAGCGCCAGCAAGGCTGGCACGAGTGCCGGATCATGCTGGATGGTCGTCTCCCGGCCGGCGGATGCGTGGGGAAGCTTGAGCCACGGGCTCTTGCGCGTCGCGAATGCGGGCGCGCGCGGTTTGTCGGAGCCAAGCCGGTGATTCTGCTCACGGCGGTCATGCCGCCGTAGCCAAGTTCCAACGCAGTGGCTTCGGCCCAGAAACGCTTCGCTGGTTCATTGAACACGGGTGCCGCCTTAGCCTATTGTCGGTGAGTTAATCAGCCTTACCCGCGTTGATACCCGAAACAACCAAGTGGAGAACGAACCGGTAGCGTCCAGTCATCATTCAACTTAATTTTTCGTGAGTCCATAAGTCCTAAAAGAACGGATTGAGAACCTTCAAACCCGCGCGGTTGCGGTCTTCGAAAAGCCGTTTGTCGGGTGTCGCACCATTCCCCTAGGGGCCTTCCTGCTATACTAGAGGTATACCACGATGCACACGAAAGGACTGAGTCTTCCCATGAGCGATGCTCCGATGACGCCGCCTGAACCGACCCCGGTCATCGAAATGCCCTGGGTGCTCATCAGCAACCAAATTCAGCAACTGAACGAGAATATGAACCAGCGCTTTAATGACCACCGCATCCGCATGGATGACCGCTTTGCCGCGCAAGAACGCCATGTCACTGATCGGTTTGACGCCCAAGACCGGAACTTCAGTGATCGATTCGCGGCCATTGACCGGCGGTTTGACGCCCAAGACCGGAACTTCAGTGATCGTTTTACCGTCATTGAGCAGCGCCTCGATAAAATGGACCAACGATTTGATAAGGTTGACGAACACTTTGATAAGCTCGAACACCGCCTAGAATTTCGCGTGAATACGTGGTTGGCCATTATTCTGGCCGCATTGACACTCATTATTGGTGTTCTCTTGGGTCATTCTGCGGGCTTGTGAGAGGATGTCGGTCCGCGTGTTGTATACTCTCTATGCGCTCTGTGCCGAAAAGGCGCGGGATTTTTTGTGTGCCTGATGCTGCCGGGGCTCCCTGCTGAGGACCACTCTGGCGCCGTCAGCCTAATAGGAGGGGCTGATGCTATGCCGCATCTCGTTTTTGATATCGAAACCGTGCCGAATCTTGGCGTGTATGCCTAGCTGCTGGGCCCTCCTCTGGAGCTCTGAAGACCACGTCCGATGTTCTTCGGACAGCCTGGAGAACGGAGGGACGCCCCTTTAAAACCGCATTGCAACAAATTGTGATCTGTGCGGCCGCTTGGATTGCCGATGATGGAACCTTGCGACGGTTATCCACGTTAGGCCCGACCGCTGAACAGGGGGTCGTGACGCAATCTTTCGATTTGTGCAATTCATTGCGATGGTGTGGTAAAGTTCTCGTGATGATTTAAGTGGGGGTAGCTTAAGTTTGTTAAGAGACACATACCGTCGCAAGCAGAAACTCGGGCGTCTTGGTCGGAAGGCATCACGGACGGCCTTGTAGGATCCTTCTCGTGACAAAACGGCTGCCGAACGGGCTACCGCCCATCCTAACGATGCCAACGCACGTTCGGGCCCGTTGGCGAGTGCTTGCCCTGTCAGGGACTCGCCGAGGCTCTAGGCATGAGCCTCGGTGTTGGCGACCTGCGGCTCCGATTTCGGTCGAGAGTCGGTCCGCCCGGTCGCATAGAAGCCACCTGCCCAAAAGTGGTGCCACCGGTCTAGCCCGATCGATACAGATCGCGTCAGGTGCGCACCAGTTGAGCTCCGGCTTCCGACCACCACATGCCACACCCATCCAAGCGCTCTTTGACCAAGGTCGGACACCCCCCTTCGACGATCCCGGATCCGATAGGTAAGCCCAGCGTGCGACACTGGGGGGAGTCCATTTGCACGGCGTGACGGACAAACTAGTCATGGGCTTTCGCTAATTCGGTTGGGTTGGCGCCCGGGGCTTGGGCATCTGTCTGTGGTCAAATAGCAAAGGACAAAATGGTCATCTAAATTCCCCAATTTGGTCATTAAGTAGAGCGTGCGGTTTTTTGGCCGACTAGAGATGGACTGCGGATCATCCCTCTCTCTCCCAAGGTCAACGCCAGAAAGGTTCTCGGAGATACCGATATCTCATCCACGTGGTTCTTCGCGTATCGGAGCAGAAACGGCGAAAGCAACGCGACTTCTTGCCCAAAGCCTCGGCTTTTATGACCCGACCGGATGAAAACTCTGTCGTCCTCGGCGCTCGGTCGCAACCACCGATGGTGCAGAAATCGCGGAAATCCAGCATACGAATCCAAGGGTTGCACCGCAGCGTGCAAAATGAATGAGGCCTGTACCAGTTCGTGCAGATGGTCCAATGCCAAGCACAACGCGACGGCAACAGGGTGCACCACCTCAGCGAGCGATATACGTCCAAGGGTTGCTCGAAGTGTGGCTATCATCAAGACATGTCGGTGGGGAAGGGGACGTATCCGTGTTCGCAATGTGGACTGGTAATCAATCAGGACGAAAATTCGGCCCGCAACAGGCTTACCCGGTTTTTGCCCGGCTAGGGCCATATCCCGAAAGGGACGATGTGCGGAGTGAAAGCTCAGGAATTTGAACATGTTTCCACTGGTTGAGAAAGGCAGGGGGGCAGTGGACTCGAGTTCTCTTTCTCGTCCGAGCAAATATATAAGGAGA
>JAMCVM010000123.1 GCA_023475835.1 Bacillota bacterium
AAAGCGGTTTAAACCTCGTGCATCAGGACGTGTAAGCCCGCTGCCCGATAACGCCGTTGAAAGTCCTTAGCGTAGTCCAAGAATTCGAATGCTCATGCCAATCATCTTGGGTGCCTTGCCGATACTCACGAATTGCTCGTCCATATGCTGATTATCTGGGAACATTATACCATATATTGTCAATCTTTATGAGTAATTAGTGTAGCAGTTACAACCTCCTCTTCCAACGGAGCCGAACGATCTCCTGACAGCTCGAAATCTATTCCACTTTCTTCCGCCCCAAAGGATTCGATCTCGCCTATTTAAGCTGTCTACTCAAAGCTCCATAGCTATCCCTTCGTATCGTCGTGGGTCGATCAGGAACGGGTTCACGGGTTGGATTTGGGGTTTGATGATATGTCCGCGATGTGGTCAGAACCACGGACCAACGTGTTTGATGAAAAACGCTGCCGTGGGGGGGGGCAGCGTTTCGGATTAATGAAGAGAATGAGAATTAGCTTTGAGACTTAATCGTAGTCGTGGCGTAGGTTGGACTAGCAGTAATGGCTTGAGCATTGCTGCTCGTGAGCGCGCTCGAGGTAATCGCTACCGAAAGGCCTGAAGTGGCGATGCCGCCTACATTGAAACTGGCCAAACCGTGGCTTACACGCACGGAGACGAATCCTTTGACGGGTTTCAATGTACTCCCGTTTTGGGTATAGGTGACTCCCGTTACTGCGTTAATGTTCATCGCACCATTGAAATTGACCACGGTGTTGCCCATCGAATCCACCACGTGAGCACTGATAGCATCCATCGCAGTACTGGAGGCGACGACTGTAGACGACGCCGATGCAAGGGTGACCCCGGCAGCCTCGCCATAGACGAGGACTTGAGCGGTCGCGCTACCGCCATCGACCGTAGCCTCTACGGTATACGATCCTTCTGCGGTTCCGACGAAAGTTGCCGGGTTTCCATGATTGGTGATAGCGGCAGTCGAGGCGTTTGAACTCGTCACCGACCAAGTGATATGCGCTCCTGAGGGGACGTTGGTTGCGGTGATGGTATCCGCTGCCCCCGTGTGAACACTGACCCGTGCGAGCGTCAGGGTCGGGGTGGCCGCAGTGGGTACGGTAAAGCTAAGATTTTCTTGTCTCGCCGAAGAAAACATACCGTTATGATATTGAGAAGGTCCTAACGACTCGACTAAGACCCGATAGGTCCCTGGTGCCAGGTTGGTCAAAGCCACCGAGCTTTTCGTGGAATATGCCTGCACGGTCTTGTTGTTGACGACAAACTGGAAATACGGTTGGGCGAAGGCATCCACCACCTGGGCGTTGATGGTGGCGTCGCCGGTGGCGGCCACTGCGTTCGTGGGACCTTCGGCGGTCAGATGGGGATGGCCAACGATGACGTCAATCCCCGCCGATCGAAAAGCCGACCATTTACCCAACCGATCCTGGCCCATCCCCAAGGAACGGACTGTGACATGGTGCTGTCCCGCGTCGAGGTTGCGAAGGATGAAACGATTATTGGTCGAATAGCGCTGCACAATTTGATTGCCGAGTCGGAATTGATAGAGCGGAGTGCCGCTGGCATCCATAACGTCGCCAGTGATGACCACGCTACTGCCGACAGAAACCGCTGCACTGGGCCCGTTTGCCACTAAATGGGGAAGACCGGCGGCAAAGCTCAAGGTCAACGGAAGAACATTCAAAGCCAGCAGACCACCGACGGTAACGAACGATCCTGCTAGAGCCAGGGTTAATTTAGACAAATCTATCACTCCTCTTGTGGTAATATCTTTGAACCATAAAATCTCAAGGCCTGGGACAGGCCGTCAGCGTTATCTGGGATACCTGGCTCCGTGTGGGGCCGATGCATGATTTGGGTTGGGAAAACCGGAGGATTTGTTCGCGGTCTAGGCAGCCAAGTTCAGTTTACCACATTTTGTCAATATTAAAAAATATTATTCCGACTTCCGTGGGAATATTGAATATTATTTCGATTGATTGCTGCGTTTGCCAAAGGGGTCTCTGCCCTTGAGATCACTTGTGTAGAAGTGGGCATACTCCACGAGAATGCCTGATCCGCCCAGGATTGCAGAAAGCAAACGCTTGGCTAAAACGGTGGACGAGAATGAGATAAAAGGCATGAAGGCGAGCTTTTGTACGGTTCAGCATGCGTCGCCGACCTCCTGGCGACTACGCGACAGCACTAGACAAAAAGACGACTGCCGGGCTCTCGTTCAAACCCGATTGACGGGTGGATGCCTCGAAGGGTCTTTAGCGTTGGGGCTAAGTGGCCGCTTTATTGTTCGCGGATTTTCCGCTCGGGTGAGCGTTCTGGAAGATTACCGTGTGCGTGAGCGAATTTGGTGATCGAGAGCGTCCGGCGGGTGCACTCTCACAAAGTCTTGGAAGGACGGGCATTGCCGTGGGGTCGTCGGAGTGCTGTCCATGCTTGGATGGGCGAAGTGCGTCTTCTTTCGGAGGCTCGCCTAGCTTCCAGAGGATGACAAAGCTGCGATGGGGTCAAGAAACTGCGGCTGAAAGAGAAAAGTGGAGAAAGAAGGGAAAATTTATTTGTGGCCAAAGTGACCATTGGAGGATTATACTGACCTTACCAATTCTCTATATAACGAATCATTTAAGGAGGGAAGATTGGCGATTGACTGGGGAGCCTGTCCAAATCGTGCGGCTGCATTGCCGTCGGCATGGACAAGCTTCCAACATCATTGGGTATTTAACCTAGGAACTTCAAGGAGGAATCTACGATGAAGCAATCGAAATGGGCGTTAGGCGCCTCGGTGGCTATGGCTCTGGCTTTGCTTTCTACCGGCGTGAGTATGGCCGCGGTACGGCCCGTAGCATTGCCGCACAACGACACCGTGGTCATGGCACTTCCCCCTCAGACGGACATTAACTGGTATTTTCCGATTGTCGATATTCCTTCCAACAGCCTCTACAGTGGTTGGAGTTGGAATATGGAATACCATAATTTGATTCAGTTGAGCAACACCGGGGCGTTTGACTGGAAGCATTCCATCGCCAGTCACGTCGCCGTGAATTCGGCGGGAACCGTGTTTACCGTGAGCATGAACAAAAAGTGGAAGTGGTCCAATGGCAGTCCAGTGACCAGCCAAAATGTCCTGACCACCTGGAAACTGATCCAAGACACTTCGGCCAGCAACGCACCTGCACCGTGGCCTTATACTGGCGCCGGTACGGGTGATATTCCGACCGGGGTTAAGAGTGTGACCACACAAGGCAATTATCAATTCACCGTGACCATGAAAAAGCCGGTGAACAAACTCTGGTTCATATACAATGGGCTTAACGACCTCGAGCCTTTGCCCTCAGTTTGGCTCAAATACCCAACCAACTTGGTCCAAGAAGACAATTGGCTGGCCAAGGCGGCGACTAATCCTAATTTGCCGGAATACAAGATTACCGACGGCCCCTATCAGTTAACCCAAGCCGTGAACAACCAGAAATGGGTCTACAAGGCCAATCCCAATTACAGTGGGCACAAGCCGCAAGTGAAGGAGATCATCTTCCTCTACGAGTCGTCTAACACGTCGGAATATGCCGCGTTAAAGACCGGCCAAGTTCAGTTTGGATATTTGCCAGCGACGATGTGGAACACCCGCAGTCAACTCAATGGGATTGACAAACTCTGGCTGCTCTACCCGCTGCAGTATGACGACCTTTTGGTCAACATGAACCAGTCTTCGACCAAGGTCAATACCGCCCCCAATGGCGTCGCCCAGCTGTTCAATCAACTCTATATTCGCCAAGCGATTCAAATGGGCATTGATCAGCCCGCGATTAACAAGGCGACGATGAACGGCAATGGCATTGACGAGTACACGGCGATTACGGCCAAACCCAAGACGGTATTCTTTCCCCCGAATCTGAAGGCGCTCTATCCCTTCAATCCCGCTAGAGGCAAGGCCCTTTTAATCAAACACGGCTGGAAAGACGTCAACGGGGTGATGACCCGAGGCAAACAACAGTTGTCGTTTACTTTGGACTACGCCAGTGGCAATAGTTCGCTGACCGATCAGGTCACTCTCATTCAAGAGGGGTTGGCCCAAGAAGGCATCAAGGTCAAGTTGAGCCCGGCCACCTTTAACACCTTGATTGCAGAAAAGCCGGATCAGTGGGAAATGATGGAGTACGGCGGCATCACCTATGGCGGATCGTATCCTTCCGGCGATGGGCTTTTCGAAACCCCTGGCGTCGGTTTAGACAGCCAAGGGTATTCCAATCCAGAGATGGTCAAACTGATTCAAAACAGCTTGAAGCCTGGTACCACTAAACAGAGCTTGCAGGCGCTCTACAAGTACCTAGCGTACGTCGCCAAAGACCTGCCGATGCAATTCGTGCCCGATGCCCCCGTGTATGAGGAGCAAGCGACGAATTTGCACGGAATTCGGGCGACGTTCAACCCGTTTACGCAGTACCCGGATCCGCAATACTGGTATTACGGCAAATAAGACGATAGCTTGCCTCCGATCAAGGTCCCCCAACCGGCGGGCCTTGATCGGTTCTCTTTAGGGGAGGTTTTGCTAGGTATTTTCTGAGTTTCCAAGGTGAAGGATGCTCACCTGGCGTGAGTACGAAGGAGGGGAACGACCATGGCTATGGATTTGCTGACGCCTGCCGATGGCTTAGAACCCAGCGCGCCCAGCGAACGGTCTCGTGCCTTCAAAAGGTTCTGGCGCCATCCCATGGGCAAGATTGGAGTCATCGGCCTGCTCTTTATCATCTTATTTTCGTTTGTCGGTCCCCTGATTTATCGAGTGAGTCCGGATGCCACCAATCTACTCTATTTATTGACCCCGCCGAGTGTCAAATTTCCCTTAGGCACGGATGAATTAGGCCGCAACTACTTGGCCCGGGTGATGGTTGGAGGGCAACTTTCGCTGATTGTAGGCTTTGCTTCGGCTTTTGCCACGATGCTGATTGGCATCGCCTATGGTTTGATTAGTGGCTATGCCGGTGGGTACGTGGACGTGGTTATGATGCGCATCGTGGATATTATGCTCACCATCCCCGGCCTCTTTATTTTACTTTTGCTCGACGCGATGTTTTCCCCCAGCGCCTTTGTGCTTGTTTTTATCATTGCTTTTACCTCCTGGTTTGGCGTTAGCCGCTTGGTCCGCTCGGAAGTTTTATCGATTAAACAACGCGATTATGTGGAAGCGGCTCGCGCTTTTGGCGCGAGTTCGTGGCACATTATGACCCGAGAACTTTTGCCCAACGTCATGGGCACGGTGATGGTGGCTTCTACCTTCCAAGTGGCCGGGGCCATTATCACCATTGCCACGCTAAGCTTTTTAGGATTGGGGCTGCCACCACCGACGCCCAACTGGGGAGAGCTCTTAAACGCTTCGATGAGCTACATGTATCAAGATGCGTGGTGGATGATTTATCCTCCTGGGATTTGTCTTTTGATTACGATGCTTTCGTTCAACTTCATCAGTGAGGCGTTGCAAGGGGTGTTGGATTCCCGGCGGTAGCGCTTGGAAGGCGTCTTTGCCATTGGAACTCGATGGAGGCGACATTTAGACCGTTGGTGCGAGGGATGCTAAAATCTCTAATATGGGACTGGCCATCATCCGAGACTGAGCGATTGGGATCGTCAAAAGCGGTTCCCGGCTGAACTGCACATACAACCCGGTAGCTTTGAACCGAAGCCCACCCGTCAATGGTATTTCGTCCCGGCAATCGTGAGCAGGAGAAAGGGCGATTTACCGGGTATCCCAAAGCTTTGGAAGAAAGAAGGGGACATGGTGTTTCGTTTTATTGTGCGCCGCATCTTGGAGGCGATTCCGTCATTTATTGGGATTTGTATACTGACCTTTTTGCTGTTGCATTTGGTCCCCGGCGGGCCCGCGCAGGCAGCCATTGGCCCCCACTATTCGGCGGCTAAGGTGGCGGCACTCAACCGCGCGCTCGGACTCAATAAGCCCCTTTACACCCAATTCTGGATCTGGTTTACGCATTTGCTTGAAGGCAATATGGGCACTTCCTACGTGTATAACCAGCCAGTGCTAAAAGTGATTGGCAATGCGCTGCCCCACACCTTAGAACTCGTGGTCGTGGCTATCATCGTCTCCCACATTTTAGCCGTCATTATCGGGACCATTCAAGGATACTATCGCAACACTTGGTTTGATCACGCGGTGACCACGATCAGTTTCTTTTTTTGGTCGATGCCGCTCTTTTGGTTAGGTATTTTGATGGTCATGCTATTTTCGGTCGACTTGGGGTGGTTTCCTTCCGGGGGGATTTCCAGTCCGACCGCGGTCAATCCTGGTCTCGGATCCTACGTCGCTCATACCGCCTTGCCGGTAGCGACCTTGGTATTGTCCACCGTCGCTACTTGGATGCGCTATATGCGTTCTTCGATGGTCGACTCGATGGTTCAAGACTATGTACGCACCGCGCGAGCCAAAGGCGTCTCTGAATTACGGGTGGTGTTCAAGCACGCGCTCAGAAACTCACTGTTGCCGCTGATTACGCTCTTGGGACTATCGATTCCGGCGCTCTTTGCCGGCGCGCTAGTGATTGAAGAGATTTTTAACTATCCTGGAATGGGCTTGCTTTTTTGGACGTCGGCCTTCGCTCGCGACTATCCCGTGTTGCTAGGCATCACCGTAGTGGTTGGAGTATTGACCATTTTAGGCAACTTGTTGGCAGATATTTTGTATAGCTTGGTGGATCCGCGGATTCAGTATCGTTAAAAAATCCGGCAGTTTTTCTTAGTATTGAGGGCAATTCTCGAAATAATGCGATCGTTCTTGGGTCTTCGGGCGTACAATAGAGGTAGTGCCAAGAGAAAGGAGGCATCATCTTGCCGGGAGATTATTGGTTGGTGGTGGGCCTCGTCTTTCTAGGTTTGGAGATGACGCGAGGAGACTTTTATCTCTTTGGTGCCGGCCTAGGGGCGTTGGCCGCAGGTGTGGCTACAGTTTTGCTTCACGGCCTCGGCCTCGGATTTCTCGGATTTATCCAGTGGCCGCTGTTTGTTGCCGTGGGCTTGGGTAGTGCGGTGTCTATTCGACCCGTGCTGACTTCATGGCTGAAGGACCGTCCGGGCCGACACTTGCCCGATCCCATGGAACGGTTGACGGGTCAGCAGGGCGAGGTCGTGGAAGTCATTGTACCCAGCCGCGCCGGAACCATTATCCTGAACGGAAAGCGCTGGCTGGCTAGTGCTCTCGACGAATCTGAAATTCCGGTCGGAGCCATGGTGGAAGTGTTTGGAATTGAAGGTACGACTCTGACCGTGCTTCCGGTGCTCGAGCACCAGGATCCCTCCGGCGGACGGAAAGGAGTGTCCTAGTATGATAGTCACCGATATTGTTGCGGCTCTGATTATTTTGTGTGTGGTCCTGATAGCTCGACAATCTATTTTGATTGTCCATCAAGCGGAAACCGCCATTGTAGAACGTTTTGGTAAATTCCATCGAGCCTATCCCAGTGGGTTGGGAACGCTCTTGCCATTTTTTGACCGCGTGCGAAGTCGGGTTGACTTGCGCGAGCAATTCATCAATGTGCCCCCGCAACCGGTCATAACGCGAGATAACGTAACCATTTCGATTGATAGCGTACTGTTTTTCCAAGTGACCGATCCCGAACGGGCGGTATATTCGGTCAAGAACTTTTCGGGTGCAGTGGAGAACTTGGTGCAAACCACCCTGCGGTCGATCATCGGAGAGATGAGTTTAGATGACACGTTGTCAAACCGAGAGACGATTAACGCGCAATTAGGGGTAAAGCTGGATCGGGAGACCAATGAATGGGGCGTGAAGGTCCACCGCATTGAGATTAAGCAGATCGATCCGCCGATGGAAATTAAACAGGCGATGGAGAAGCAGATGCGGGCCGAACGTGACAAGCGGGCCACCATTACCCAAGCCGAAGCCATGAAGCAGTCACAGATTTTGGAATCGGAAGGGTTTCAGTCAGCGACCGTAACTAGGGCTCGGGCTGAGAGGGAAAAGCAAATTTTGGAAGCGGAAGGTCGGGCGGAGGCGCTTTTGACCTTGCAAAAAGCAGAGGCTCAATCTCTAGTTTTGCTGCGTCAAGCCGAGGCAGATCCCACGGTGTTGCAATTGAAGGCCTACCAGACGTTGGCACAGATGTCTCAAGGACAATCGACGACCATTTTGTTGCCAAGCAACATGGGTGAGATGGCGGGCATGGCCGCGACTTTTGGCCAAGCAATGCTGAAAACGGGTCAAACTGATTAGCTGAGACATCAAGCCCGCATTTGAGCATCCGAGGCGAGCAAGAGATCGCTGAGCAGGGTCGGATTGGGTGCTTTAGGGGACCATCATTCGGGTGATCCCAAGCATTTGGTAGAGTCTTGGATACTTGAAAGTGGATATAGGGTTTATTTTCCAGAACACGGTTTAGTCTGAGATTGGCACCGTGTTTTGGTTTTGTTTGCGATGCGTTGTCTTCGTGAACGCAAATTCTTCTGGAGCCAGTGGCGGATCATAGTTTCCATGCCCCTCCGCCGTGCCCCGGCGGATGAAAAGTCTGGGGTAATGTTTCTCAACAGATGCTGGGTCCAGCACGAGAAATTTTATTCGCTGACCCTTGAGAAACCGCTCGATCAGGGGGTTGAGGGGTAGGCTCGATTGGCCGGATATGGATCGGCCAATCCTCATGGCGACCGCGAGCCCTGTGGCGGGGGGAGCCGTTGAGAGAGATGGGATCATGGATGGGTCCGGGAGAGACCGGATGGCATTCCCCTGACGACTTCGCGCCCACCATTTGCGCGAGACGTCTTAAGCGGAACGAGGGTCTATCCAAGTGATCTTTAAGGATATTGCCGTGGTCGCTGGCCGCCAAGAGCGCTGTCGTCTGAAGTCCTCATCCTTGAGGCGCTAGGGGACTGGGAGTCCATCGGCCGTCGCACGAGACGATGGAGTAGGATCGGCGCCGGCTCTTAGAGGCTCTCAAGAGTCCCATCGACTTCAGCGTTGTGTGGGCCCCGTCTGGATAGCAGCCATCAAAAATCCCGGGTACTCGTTTTCTCTGAGTTGGGAATCTTGGCTGCGATACCCATGAGATGCTTTAGCACTCGACTGCACGCTGTACCTTTTTGCACCGCGAAAATGCCCATGCCGCGGTATCGGTATGAGCCTGCCAACAATCTTCTCGGCTTGACGACAATCCCAGAGGTGAAGCCGACGAGTCCTCCGCACATTGCCATGAAACCCCAAATGGCCTTGATAGAACTGAGTCGCCGACACGGCCGTGACTATTCTCTGCCCAAGCCTCGGTCATAACCGTAGCTGATTCAGTGAGTCATTGCTCTCTGACGGTCTAAGGAATAGTGTAGAACACCAAGGCAATCCCTGAGGGATTGCCTTGGTGTTCGTTTGTAAAAGGCCTGCTAGTGGATGAGCACCTTCAGTGCATCGTGCGTTGCAGCATTGGCAAACACATCATACGCTTCGAGAACTTGGTCGAATGAAAACTCATGGGTAACGAATTTCTCCGCGGGCAGCTTGTGCTCAGCGACCAGCTTCAACAGCATCCCGAGGGTATTGGTGTTCACCAGTCCCGTCGAAATGTTGATGTTCTTGATCCACAATTCGTTAAGGGCCAAATCAACCGATTTGCCGTGGACGCCAATATTAGCAACACGTCCGCCCGGGCGGACGATCTCTGTCGCCATGGTGAAGGTCTGGGGAATACCAACCGCCTCCATGGCCACGTCGACACCCGCGCCATCGGTCAACGCGAGAACCTGCTCCTTCCAGTCGGCGTTGCCTGGATTGATCGTGTCGGTGGCACCGAAGTCCGCTGCCCGCTTGAGCCGGGCGTTGTCGAGGTCGATAGCAATGATCTTCGACGGACCGTAGAGGCGCGCCGTCATGACCGCAGAGAGACCGACGGGACCCGCTCCAACTACCGCTACGACATCACCCGGCTTGACGTGGCCGTACTGTACGCCGATCTCAAATCCAGTCGGCAGAATATCGGAGAGCAATATACCTTCGGCGTCCGTCATTCCCTCGGGAACTTTGTAGACCGAGTTCTCGGCAAAGGGAACCCGCACGAACTCGGCTTGGGTTCCGTCAATCATATAGCCGAAGATCCACCCAATACCCGCAAGTCCTTCGGGATCAAGGCAGTGGCTAAAGAGACCCTGACGACAGTTAGAGCAGCGTCCACAGGAACTCACACACGAGAGAATGACGCGGTCTCCCAGCGCCAATTGCGTAATCCCCGATCCCATCTCGGTGATTACACCGATGCCCTCGTGGCCGAGAATCCGGCCGACCTCAACCTCGGGAACATCGCCTTTGAGAATGTGTAGATCGGTACCGCAAATGGTGGTAGCGACCATCTTCACGATCACGTCCGTCGATTGTTGGATTATCGGATCCGGGACTTCTTCCCAACTTTTCTTCCCCGGACCCTTATAGACGAGTGCCTTCATCACAAACCTCCTGTTTTCCGCTTTTCCAGCCGCTCCAAAGCAGAGAACTGAAATGGGCATAGCGCCGAATTTTTCAATCTCTCGGTACAGACCGGTTTAACCGCCTCATTTCTAAAGCGCTTAAACACGTCCCCGTTTCATTTAGTCAGGTAGGTGGTTCTTGGATTGGGTGGGAAAGTCGCGTTGCGTTCCTGAGTCGGTAGCCAAACCCATCATCACGGTGCCGACGATTACATCGACAAGTCCTTTCCTGGCTGTAAAAATCGGCCCAGGACACGAAGTTCTTCGAGCCTCCACTACTTTGTCCACGGTCACGGCACTCAGTCCTGTTGCTGTCGCCGAGAATCTCTTTTCTCTCCGAATCACTTGGGCTGCCATTATGGACAAGTGTCCCGAACCCCTAAGGACAATCCTTCATGGGATGGAGTGCGAACGACTTCACTTTAAGTATGAACGAATGATCCTGCGTGCACAGGGGCCCATTGACCCATGATGTGGGGTCTATTGGATCGTACTTTAGACGGTCGGGTGGAAATTATGACAATTCCTTGGAGTCGCCCTGCCGGTACGTGATAAGTAGTGACAGCGAGGCTTTACGGGATGAGGAGAGCCGACACGCGTCCGAAAAAATAATAGCCCTCAGCCCGCCGCTCAAAGCCTCAGCCCCGGGCCTGGCTCTCCTAGAGCTTCTGCAGATCTCCTAAGGACAACCCGGTCCACTCGGCCACTTTTTCGACGGACTCGCCCAGGGTGAGCCATTTCCCGGCGATGGCCAAGGCTTGATCCCGCAGGTCTTCGTTCGGGCCTTCTTCACGCCCTTCTGGATACCGCTCTTCGACCCCATTATTTGGCGGCGAATGCGATTGTTCAAAGCCGATTCCGTCACAATTGAAAGACGCAACCAATGGACTCGAGTGAAAGTGCAATTGGACTGAACGCGTTTTGCTGGGAACAATTCATGTAACCACGGGACTGAACGCTTGCGGAAGTGCACACAAACCTTCAGTGCCGTGGGGTAAACGCGGTTGTATGGCGTGCTTCGTCACGGCGGTCCACGGTTAGGTTTGGACTTGCTTCGGGGACCACCGTCCACGGATGGGATCTGGAAATAGGCTGGGGGACCGGGCAGAGAGATCCTCTCCCAGAACAGACAATGGGATAGCGCCTATATACCCGGTCGTAAAGAACTGGAAGATCCGTCATCAGAGCTCCCACGATCGGCCTGGAGTCTTGCGGCGCCGATTCGCCTTCGCCGAAGATGGATCGCCGCGATTTATCAGCTTGGAAGATTCCTCCTAGGAGCCAACCGATGAGCGTACGATACTCCATTGGGGGGATGCTGTTCACGAATAATTTACCAATTTCAGGACTGCGTAGATTGAAGATCTTTACGACCGGGTATAGAGGATGAGCTGACAGCGGAGCTTGTCAGTAAGGGGACTCCGCAGTATGCTCGCAAGGGATAAATGTCTCAAAGGCATGCGTGCCGGGAGGATAGGTTATGCAGAGAGCAACATTGGGTCGAACGGGACTCGAAGTGACCCGACTGGGCTTTGGGGCCATGGAGATTCGCGGTCCCAGGATTTGGAATGGCCGGCCGGTTACCGATCATGAAGCCGATCGGATCTTAAATGCAGTCTTAGATAGCGGCATCAACTTCATCGATACGGCCTTTGATTACGGTCTTAGTGAAGCCTATATCGGTCAGTACATCAGCCACCGTCGCAGTGAATTTTATATTGCCACCAAATGCGGCTGTACCTTGGTGGATCGAGGGGACCACGACGATACGCCGCACACGTGGACTCGGGAGAATCTCCTGCGCAACATTGACGAGAGTCTCAAGCGGATGAAGACGGACTATGTCGACATCCTTCAATTGCACAACCCATCGGTTGAGGACGTGCAGAGTGGGAGTCTGGTAGAAGTGCTACAGGAGATTCAGCGAGCGGGCAAGACCCGATGGATCGGGATTTCGACCACGTTTCCTCATTTGACCGAATTCGCCCACTGGGGTGTATTTGATACGTTTCAGATCCCGTATTCGGGGTTGGAACGAGCGCATGAGAATGCCCTCGATCTAGTCGCCGACAGTGGCGCAGGGGTGATCGTGCGTGGTGGAGTAGGGCGAGGCGAGCCCGGGGTCGGTCTTGGTGATGAGCAGCGCTGGAAAATTTGGGAGGCAGCACGCCTAGACGACCTTTTGGAGCCGGAAGAATCGCGAACCGCCTTTGTGCTGCGGATGACTTTGAGCCATGGATCCGTGGACACCATCATCGCTGGCACCAAGGCACCCGAGCATCTGGCAGAGAATCTGGTGGCGGCCGAGCGTGGTCCGTTGGCTGAGGACACGTATCAAGAGGCGCTGCGGCGCCTCGCGGAAGCCGGGGAGAAGCCTTTATAAGGGACTGTCCGGCCGTCAAACGGAAGGACAGAAACGAGCATGCCCACGGTCATGCGATTTTAAGGAGGCGCCATGCTCGGCCATCTCGGGGGAGCTGCGGCAAAATGGGTCGGCCAAAGCTCCCCCGGGATCCTCATCATCTCCCCGGGGAGCCGGCGGCAAGCATCTGACCGGAAAAGGTTCGATGATGGAGGCGCATACGCGGACGGTGGACTCGCTCGGAACCCAGTTCTTGGGGGAATCTAACGCAACAATGGACGCTGTCTGCGGTTCAGACGGTATGGTGTGGAGGCAACCCGCTGGCCGGCTCTAACCCCGATGGCGAACCAGGTTCGTGCATCAGACCGGCCCGTTAAGAAGGAAGTTTTGATCCACCGGCAGGATATCTGCCGCTTTCAGTTGACTTCCTCGCCCCGATTACCAATTCCCCATCCTGCGGCCCCAGGCGGTATCGCATAGAGGTTGCCCAGGTGTTCTCATGGAGCGTCCCGGAATCTATGAGCATCCGCTCATCCGTCCGTTTGGGCTTGGGGTGCCCAGGTCGATCCAAAAAGTATCTCGACTCTTCTTGTCGGCTGAACGGCCCGCAGGCCGTCCAGCCGGATCTTTGCCTCTAAGTTTTAGCCACTCACGCGATCGTTTGGATTGCCCGCGGAGGCTTTTGACTCAAACGGCCTATCTAAGTCTTGGAAAATTTCTGCGGATAGCGTAAGGTCGGCCGCACTCAGGCTTTCTTCCAGTTGCCAGGGATGGTTCGCTCCAATCACCGGGATGGTGATAAAATCCGGTTGGGAGATCAAGTAGGCTAGGGCCAGGGCACCGACGGATTGTTGAAGTTGTGCGGCCCAATGTTGGAGCCGGCCAAGTTGCTGTAGGTTGGATGGATTGTCGTAAGCGCGCCTTAGGCCCTCCGGAAGCGCAGCTATGCCGGCGGCGGCTTTGGTAAAAAATCCGTGGGCTTGGGCGGTATAGGGCACGACAGCCATGGAAGTTGAGCGATGAAATGTCCGCATCGCGGCGTCCATCCATTTCATAGTCGGATCAACGATGGCTTCTGGATTGATCGTAGCCAAACTCCACATCGGCTGGTTCGCTACGAATCCCTGGTAATGATGCATCTGCGCTGCTTCGCGTGCTGCTTGCATACGGATCGGAGTCCAGTTCGAACAGCCATAGGCGCGGATTTTGCCAGCAGTCACCAAGCTTTCGAGGGTTTCGAGCATGTCGTCCACAGGTCGCGTTTCATCGTCGCGGTGAAGCCAATACAAACCAATGGCGTCACACTCCAGATCGCGGAGACTGTTCTCACAGTCTGAAATGATGTGAGCACGGTCTAAGCGAGGGACATTCATGGTGTTCAGATCTGGATGTCCGCCCTTGGTGCCGATGATCATGGACGAGGCGTGTTTGCGAAGTCGAAGCCACTGGCCGATGGTGCGTTCACTGACTCCCATGCCTCCGGGAATCCAGGCGGCATAGACCCGAGCGCTGTCGAGAAAGGTCCCGCCATGATCGACAAAGAGATCTAACAGGTGAAACGAGGCTACTGAGTCCAAAGCGCTTCCGAGGTTCCCGGTGCCCAGAGCAATCGCGGAGACGGTAAGATCCGTGCCGGGTAACGTCCGATACTGCAAGCTATTTCCTCCTTCTGGCTTCCGGGGCTGAGGTCATCCGCCATCATCCGAAGAGACTGTTTGTATTCTACGCCAAGCCGACGCCGGAGGGATACACGGATTTGGTCGCGGCATGGAACCCGCCGGCTTGCCTACCCAGGACGCTGCGGGCTGAATGAGGGTATGCGGTGAACCTGGCACGTCGTCATAGAACCGAAGCCGAGGGCTATGGGCGAACTGCACTATCCATAACGGAGCCCGACCTCTCGAAATTTCCTAGGGCTACCCTTTACCGATTATGGCCCTTTGTGTCATAGCTTGGAACGAGATCGGCTGTCTAGTGGAATTCATTCCTCGTCGGTCGCAACCAATGCCAGACAGGCTCTTAAGTTACTGTCGAGGGCAGTAGGAGTCCCGGTTAAATGAACTCTCCCGCTACCTAACCCCGATGGGGCTGAGGTGGGGGTGCGGGGTCGCCCTCAAAGCTTCCTGTCCCAAGTGGCCCAGACCGTGGGTGTCACCGAGGTGTTTTGGTTATATATTCGGCACTATAAAATTGAAACGTACGCCTTGATAAAGAAGACTAGGGCACTCAACCCTGATCGGCGCAGTATCATATCCTTAATGCCGAGGATAGGTCGGCCGCGGGTTGAAAATTTCGTTGTCTCAAGCACGGCCTGCGGCTTGGGCCCCTTATTTTCCAAGGGATGGGGCCGAACAAGGCTTTGGTCGCAGCCCGTGAATTTTGACCCAAGGGCAGTCGAACTGCAGTTTGTTAAGATCAAAATAACCGATGATGGTTAAACCGCTGGGGGTCACGGCAGGCGCTGGGAAGTGGATTGGTGAAGCCGCACCGCCAATCTGATTGGAATATTCGAAAAAAGTGCCGATGTTGGTCTCCTAAAAAGCCGTTCGGTGATAGTCGCCGGGGGGTGTCGAATTGGAGGATCTGGAGTTTGTGCCGTCTGGATACGGACTTTGGATACCAAAGGAGCCGCAGATAGGAAGGTGGACACGTATTTTGCAAAGGAGAACGTCGATCTTTCAGATAGTCTCAACGAAACCGCTGTTGCCGGAGTCAGAACAGGAACTGCGTAAATCAGGAACCTATCTAGGTTGGCAGGAGGAAGGATCTCCACCAGCGGCATGGCTCATGGATGCCTTAGCCGATGCCGACGCCCTGCTAACCCACGGTGCGCGAGTAGACGAAGCCTTGCTGCGGCAGGCTAAACACTTGCGCGTGGTGAGCACTCCTTCCGTCGGATACGATCATTTCGACATCGATGCCATGCGTCGCCACCGGGTCGTCGGAACCCACACCCCGGGGGTTTTGGACGATACCGTGGCAGATTTGGCGATGGCGCTGATGCTGGCTTGCGCACGACGAATCGTCGAATTGGACGGATGGGTGCGGACCGGGCGATGGGCGAAATCGGGGACGGAACTGTTCGGGGTCGATGTTCATCATCGCACGCTCGGCATTATTGGCATGGGCAGGATCGGTCAGGTGGTGGCCAAGCGCGCCCATTTTGGCTTTGATATGAACGTCCTTTATCACAGCCGAAGACGGCATCCCGAGATTGAACAATCAGTGCCCGCGACCTATCTAGACTTTGACGAATTGCTGCAGCAATCCGACTTTGTTGTGCTGCTTTGTCCGCTTACGCCCCAAACCACGGGATTGATGAATGCAGCCGCATTTGCAAAAATGAAGCCGTCAGCGATTTTCATCAATATCTCGCGTGGCAAGACGGTCGAAGAGGATGCGCTTTTCCGTGCGTTGGAGAGTGGTCAGATTCGAGCGGCGGGGTTGGATGTCTTTGTGACCGAGCCCACGCCAGTAAAAAATCCGTTATTGAAGCTTCCTAACGTAGTGGCAGTACCCCATATCGGCTCGGCGACTCAAGTGACGCGCGACGCCATGGAGAGCCTTGCCGTCGCCAACCTCGTTGCGGTACTAGAAGGGCGATATGGCCAGGCGAGAATTGTGCCTGAATTGCGGGAACTGGTATCCGACGGGGATGATACGGCGGGATGATGGTGCCTCTGGCTTTTGAGCGTTCGGCCGCAAACGGCATCGAGGTGTTTCGAGTTCTTTGCAACCCCTTAGGGTGAAGTCGCGGGCACCCTCCAAAAATACAGTGGACCTGGTATAGATGCATTGCGCGTGAGCCGATAAACTTCAGGAGTTTACCAGCAATAGGGTCCACCGGTTTGGCGGTCTCGGTCATGAACTTCAAATTACGGGATGGACGATAAGCGAGCGGGATCGCGGGCGGTCCGCGCCGACCAATACCTATCCGGGAAAAAGCGAGCACGCTGGGGCTGCGGCAGTTTCGAGCCGGCATTGCGAGGAAGCTTCGCACAACGAATCGACAGGCTTTGCATTGGCTCACACGATCGATCCCAAAACACTCTCGTGGAGGCTTTTATGCACCACGCAGAGCGGGCGATGCGAATAGCATGCTTGGCGAAGAGTGGCGATAGCGCCACGGGATCGTCCCGCCGTCCGCACTACAACACTGCCGCAATATTCTCGAGGGAGTGGATATGCAGATCGATGGGAATCGGATTCATGGCCCAGCAAAGGCGCGAAAATTGGTGCAACAATGGCCATGCGAAATCGACAGCAGGTCTCATCGGAGAAGGAGAACCGAGGCATCGGTCTCCACCGTCAATCCCTTCATGCAGTCTCTGATGTTTCCAAATGGTATCGGCATTGAGAAATCTCAGGCGGACGGCGCCTTGCCCATAATTTTTTTGCCATGGTTCGCAAGAAGCTGTTGCGACACGAGGGTCCACGGATGGAGCGGGTGGGTAGATTGGAGGCCTGGGTGCGACACGAGGGTGCTCAAAGTCATGTGGTTAGAATCCACCCACTCTGAATGGTGAGTGCGGGCCTACTGTGGCATGGGGCTTTGGCAACGAAGCCTTGTGAAGCCCACGGAACAATGTAGCCGC
>JAMCVM010000215.1 GCA_023475835.1 Bacillota bacterium
AGTTGCCCATTGCGTGGGAGTTCGCGAATCAGGCTCTCGATGGTCGGATGTTGAAAGACGATGCCTGCGAGCAAGGAATTCCACACGGCGCGGATGGGATAGTCATCCCGGCCTTTGCCTCGCTCTTCTTCTAACACCCGCATTAACGCCTCGTCTGGCAAGACATTGAGGACGAGTAACAGCCGTTCGAGATCGCCCAGCGGTTCAATTTCTTTCCAAGAAAAAAACGATAACTGAGGAATGATCGCCATGATGGAGCCTCCCTGTACAATAGTCTAGGGAATGATTCGCCATCGATCGCCCGATTTCCTTTTTTTGTTGGATATTTCATGCAAGCGGTCCGCTCCCCGAGAATGGACGGTTAGGCCTGCGATTGGGCGCGAACGGATGGCCGGCGTGGAGTAGGTTTTCGAGAAGGATTCGAGTCGGCGGTCGAATCCAGGTTTGTAAGTCATGTAAGTCATGTATACCACTCCAGGTCAGACCTCTGGCTGTGGAGATGAATGCACGACAGTCTGCCTTGGGCTAAACGGATCACGACCGCAGGCGCCCGGATTTTTCGCGGAAATCGTTGGGGTGAAATTTTGGGCAAGCTCCCTTTTCGGTGCCTGAAACCCGCATTTTTTGGTGAAAACGTGGGGGAAAGTCAATTTTATCCGGTCCTGAAACCCTGGCCTACCGCGGCTTTTCCAGCAACAGAAAAAGCTCGTAGCAGTTACAACCTCCCAGATCGAGTGACTGCCAGTGCCAACACTACGCCCGCCAGATGCAGGCCCTGTAAGCCTTTGCCGGGGTGCCGAGTCGAGCGTATGCACTGCAAAAACACATAGTGACCCAGGAGCGCTGCATCCAACCCTCAGCCGAGTGCAGTAGCTAAAGCCAATCCGCCCAGCTTTAGCGGACTCATCAAGAGAAAATCCCCTGCCATATTGAGTCCGATAGCCAATAAGCTATAGTGCATGGGGCGTTTCGTGTCGTTATTCGCAACCAGTGCGCGTTGCCAATAAAAGGCCAATTCCGACGGCAAGAGGCCGAACGCCTGAGCCGTCATCTCGGTCGAACCTGGATCAAACGCACCGTGTTGGTAAATCAATCGGACGACCGTCTGCCCATAAAACAACAGCCACACGGCAAGCGGAATCATTGCCATCAAAATCCAACGGGTTCCGCGGAGAGCAAGCGCTCAGAACGCCTCATAGTGCTCCTCGGCATGATGCTGGGCTAGGCGGGTATAACCCGGGGTGGTTACGGCACTCACCACGAAGCCTATGGGCATTTGCACTAAAACAAGGGGTAGTTTAATACGGCGATACTCCCCGTGACTAAAAAGGACGCCAGGATCCGGTCCACGATTAGGGCCATGCTGCTAACCGAGCTGGCAATAAAAAACGGTGGCGCCTGGTTCACTAAGGCTAAGATTCGGGGATCGCGCCAGTCCAATGACCACCGCGGTAGTCGTCCGAGCTTGCACATTCCCGACCAGAGCACTGCCAGCTGGAGCCACACGGCGACGCTGAACCCTATCGCCACGCCACGAATCCCCTATAGCACAGGGCCCAGGACGACAATCGTCAGAATTCGTACGCAGTTGACCGCCAGCGGCGTTAACGCCGCCAACGCGTAGCTCTCGCGGGCTTGAAGGGCCCCCGAAAAAACTCCAGCCACACTCCAAAACAGCAACGTGGACAACATCATTCGAGTCATCGTGGTCGCTAACGACAGCCTGGTGCAGTCAAACCCAGGAGCAACTAAATGCAGCAGCGGGCCTGCTGGCACTTCGCCTATCCCGACCAAAACCCCGCCCACCACAACGGTCAGCGTCGTCAACTTATCCAGGAACGCTTGCTGGCTCGCGGTGACCACACTACGGTTGCGCTCAGACTTTACCCATACCGGAACCACCGTGGCGCTCAAGGTAGCGTTTACCGCCCCAAACAACAGATTCGGGATCACCGAAGCCATCAACCAGGCGTCCATAGCCCCCGAAGTCCCGAAATATTGGGCCATCGCCAACTCGCGCGCAAATCCGGCCACTCTCCCCACCAAGGTGGCTGTAAAAATAACCATCGAGGATCGGTGAACGTTGGTTTGCCCCCCTACGCTACGATTTTTTAGCGAGTTCATCGGTACTCGGTCACCGGCATCTAGGGCTCTTGACTTGACCACTGCGCCCTGTCTCCCATTTTATCGAGATGCGCCTTGTATCTTCGCCGTTTAGGGAAGAGACACCACGTGTTGCCATAGCTCAATCTTTTGTTAAAATGCTTATGTTCGCTCTTTGACAATTGGATACGTTCGTGCGCTTGTCTCTCACAACCGTGGGAGACGTAGAATGTATCGCGTTGTCACGACCAGATGACAAACAGGCGAACTCTCATGGCCACTAAAAAAAGTGGCATAAGAATCTGACCTGGTGACATCACACGGATTACGTATCGCCGTCCCGTTCCTCTGCGGGAGCGTTAAGGCCTAGTGCAACTGAACCCCGGGAAATTACTGGCCCATAAACGGTGGCGAGTCAGGATAGTCAATCCGGGGGTCACACCCCGCGACGCAGCCCCGGCGATTCCCCCAAAATCCCCGGCCTTTAGGGCGCGGACGTTCAAACTCGACCCTAAGCCTTCTTCCGCCACCCTTGGAATCATCTGTAAACCCGCGCGTTACCAAAACGCACTTTTCTCTCCAAACTATAACGATCCCCATGAGGTCATCATCAAACCGGTCCATACGAGGCTTAAGGCCTCTGCCGCATGGCTCTTACGCGCTTTGGGTTATCCCGGCAGGGCCAGCCATTGTAGCCCGCTCCATAGTGTCTCAAAGATCGTCCGAGAGAATGGGTCAGAAGGTGCAATCTCTTCGCTTTTTTAAAAGGCCCTGGAGTCTGGAAAAAATCCTCCCCCTAATCCCGTTCAACACGCAATGCCTCAATCCGCGCCGGGCCACAACAAAACGAAATTTGAGTCTGGCGGACGCTCCACGTGCCCAGTCTCTTTAGCAAAATCTCTGAAATCCTGGCCCCACCAATCCCCCCATCTTTTCGTGTAATGCCCGTAGCTGTCGGATGGGCTCACAGGCCACGCCGCGGTCAACGAAGGCTCCACGCTGGCTCCTGCCCAGGAGGGTTTGGTCTTTTGCCTAACTCCTTTTGTCTATGGTTTGGCTAAGCCTGTAGTCATCAGTGCTAGCAAAAGTTTTTTAGTTATCAAATGCGCCGTAAAACCCCTAGCTTTAGCTATGGGGATATAAGGCGCTCGCCGTCAGGCGAAGGGTTGTCGTCTCCGAGCTATACCTTGGGTGCTATACTCAGAATGTGTTCGCCCTTTGACAAATGGAGACATTGGCGGTTGTCTCCCGCAATCGTGGGCAACGTAAAATGTATCGCGTCGTCAAGACCAGACGTTAACGGGATTCGGCGAACCAAGGTGGTTAGCGAAGTCTAACCATCACGGCAAGTAACCAGAGACCTTCGGGCGACTGGATAGGGGGTGTTTGGCTCACCCTTTGCGAGTAAAGCTCACGTGAGTGAGTTCCTCGTAAGAATCCCCCGGCTTTAGCCGGGGGGAGTGTCAAGGATAAAAACAATAAGAAATCCCTTGCGGACCAAGAGATTTCGAGATCGGCCCGGTATTATATACCGCTCATTGGGCCATCGGCATCGGGATCGCCAAGAGATCGAGGAGTTGCTGCTGCTGAGGGGTTCGATCTGTCAGACTGATTTGAGGTTCCTGGTGATCGCTTGAGGGGTAAACCCAAGCCACTTCCTGGATCGTCGCCAATTGTTCGAGTAACCGAGGCAGGCTAATCTCTAATCCCGCACGAGCATATTCTCGGTGCAGAAGATGGGAGAGGGTCACCGCCAGCACGCAAATCAGGCCATGCACCCGAATTTTATCGTCCGTCCAGTGAAATTGCGGTTGCCAACCGATCCAGCACGGCTGCTTGAGATCGCGAAAGGTGGACTCCACATGCGACGCGTCTCGGTAGGCGGCAATGATCTCGGCGGTGGACCAGTCATCGCGGTCCGTAACGAGGATCGTTTTTCCCCAATGCTGCTCGCCCCATCGGTAGAGGGCTTCATGGTCGATGGTGTAGGTAAACGTCGGCGCCTTGTCATCGGCGACGATCTGAGTGGTGACGCACTGCCGAATCGGAGGGCCCGCTTGGGCCACGGCCCGGGCAACTCGTTGCCGCAGCGTGGCGACCGACGGTCGCCGCTCGGCTTTTTCCAGTTCCTGATGAATCGCCTGCAAGCGTTGCTGCAACTTCCGCAGGCGAACCAATTCTCCCTGGCATTGCCCTAAATAAAGCGCTTCGTTGTAGGTGACCACAATGGTGCGTTCGGTCCCAAAGACTTTGCGCGTCGTCCGATAGGCGGTCAGTCCGCTGTGTTCAGGAACCGGCACAAAGTCCTTGGCCGGCGCGTCGAACAGTTCGGGGAGTTGGTGGGCCTGCAACGATCCCACAAAGTGAAACGGGCTGGCGTCGACGGTCGCCTCATTCGTCTCCGCATGATTCTCCTTGTCGCAAACCAAGGTCGCCCGCTCACAGCCATTTCGCAATCTCTCATAGCGGGCGACCAGGTCTTCCGTAATGCTCTGAAATTCCTGGCTATCCTCGCCACTGCCGGGATACACGGCATGCAATAGTGGGATGTTAAAATCTGTGGTGACCAGCAGCGCGAGGCCGATGGCCTTCAAATCGGTGCGGTGCTGCTTTTGATGACCGCGCGGCGCCAATTCGGAGGGCGTATGGGTATCGATCCAGGGATACAAGTTGGTGGCATCGTACACCACCGTAGACCACTCCAATGCAAATTCTTTCACCATGTGCTCGGTCAGCGCCGTTTCGATGGCGCAAATCCGCTCGGGGGTCAAATAGCCCATAGGATCCCAAAACCGTTGGCTCGTCAGGTCCGCGTCGCGGACCGGTAGGTCATGATAGAGCGCCGTGCTGTGATACCACTCCGCCAGCTTGGCCTTGCTGCAGGGGGCAAGGATCCGATGGAGCACCGCCAGCAGAATGTAGGTTCCCACCGACAGCCCTGCATCCCGCGTAGGCGCCCCGGCGTCGATATGCTCCACCAGGCGGAGGCGTCGCGCCATGGCCATTAAGGCGCGACTGGCCCCATATTCTCGGACGACAACCCGTTGTGGCACGGGAGCTTTGCCTTCTAATTTTGCTACGACCTCTTCAGCCCGGCCCAAGTATTTTTGTAAGACCAACCGCGGCTGCCCGTCAATCCGTTTGGAGGCCACCAGATAATAGTAAATGTGTCCGTGCACCTTCCGTTTAGTAATCGTGGCCACTCTCGAGACCCTCCTATCGCGATGTGTGTGATAATACGTCGATTCGCCATAAAGAGCCCAAACCCTTTATTTAACCTTGCTATTATTGGGAAATTTTTTACATTTTTTCGTTAACGATGCCATGGACCGACGATATTTTTGTACAATACGTTTTTTTGTACAGCGTATAGGTTTCAGCCTCATCTTCACCCGTAACTAGGACATTTCTGCTAGCCGAATCCCAAGGCGGCACTGGTGGTGCGTCAATCAGGCCCGTACCTGCCGATGGCCCCGGGCCGACTCCCGGTCCAATCCCAACCCTTTGGGCTGATCTCGACTGTACGTCTCGCTCTAATCCGTAAGATATACTGCGCCCGGGTCATAGTTTTCGTTTTTAGGAGAACGCCATCGTCTTGGAAACCCATTATGCCACCAAGGGGTGAGACGCCCACAGCCTTGGCACCGAACCGTCAAATTTGACCCGCGTGCAGTATATCCAATGCCACGAGAGTTCGTGGAAGTGATGACAAAACCAGTTAGCGCCAACACCTTGCCCAAAACCACGGCCACCCTCGCCCTTGCCCCACCCGGCATCCCCTCGATTGCTATCCGTCAGCGCCAAAAACACGATGGTCGGCTTTGGGATCGCCTCAAGCGTACAAAATCTCCTCTAACGTCAAGCCCGACGCTGGCACCGGGCCCGACACCTTCGGCCCCCTCGGGTCGGCCAGGCCTCGACCCACTACGGCCCGTTCGGGGCCTACTAACGCGTCTTCAAGCATGGCCCCCACCATCATTCGTACCATGTGATACAAAAACCCGTCGGCCTGCACCTGGTAACACCAGATCGATCCCGATTCTTCCTTCAACCACCTACTGGTGCTCACGGTACGAATCGTGGTCTTAGCCGACGAACCCTCTCCACGAAAGGCTCGAAAATCGTGGGTGCCTAAAAACATGTCGGCCGATTGCTGCAACCGTTCCCAAGACAACGGGGCGGTCATCGCATAGGTGTAGCGCAGCCAAGGCAGAGCGGCGCTTCGGCACCGCCACAGCCGATAAGTATAGCGTTTGCCTAAAGCGCAACGGATGGGATCCCAAGCGTCGTCCACCACCGTGGCGTGGCTCAGTTGAATGCTTTCGGGCAATCTCCGGTTTAATACCGGAACCAGTCTTTCTATCGGTATGGCACTTTCCCCTCTCCACACCACCACCTGCCCTTGGGCATGCACCCCTCTATCCGTTCTGCCAGCTCCGATGACCTTGCCGGGTCCTAGCAGTTCCTCAAACGTCCGCTGCAACGTGCCCTGAACCGTCACCAGCCCAACCTGCTGTTGAAAGCCGTGAAATTCGGTGCCGTCGTATAGGCATCGAAATCGAATCGCCATCTCGACCCCTTCTCCTCACTCCGTGGATCTGTCGACTCCTTACTCCTCAGGCCCATCCCGATTTCTTGACAGTAAAAGAGCACGGCTATAAACTAGCCGCGCTCTTTTACGCCACACCAACCTTCCTCGGCGCCGCTTACACCAATTCCAAAATCGCCATGGGTGCAGCATCGCCGCGGCGAAACCCTGTCCGCATGATCCGGGTATATCCCCCCGACCGCTCCGTATATCGGGGCGCGATGGTCGTGAACAACTTGCTCACTACATCCTCCTCCAAAATATACGCCAGCGCCTGGCGCCGGGCCGCTAGGTCCCCCCGTTTGCCCAGCGTGACCATATGCTCGGCAACCCGATTGACCTCATGGGCCCGAGCCACCGTGGTGGTAATCCGCTCTTCCTTCAGTAACGACGTCACCAAGCTCCGCAGCATAGCTCGTCGTTGATCTCCGGGCCGTCCCAGCTTGCGATGAACCTTCGGCATTGGTGCCTTGCTCCCTTCTTCGCTATCCGTGCTAATCTTCCGAAGGCCTTAAATCCAGGCCTAAAGCCACTAGCTTTTCCTTCACTTCCTCCAGCGACTTTTTCCCCAAATTCCTAACCTTCATCATGTCATCATCGGTCTTATTCGTCAGTTCTCCCACCGTATTGATTCCGGCCCGTTTCAAACAATTAAACGAACGCACGGAAAGGTCCAATTCTTCAATCGGCATTTCCAGCAAGCGATCTCGGCGATCCTCATCCCGCTCCACGCCAATCTCGATACCTTCCACCCCGTCCGTCAAGTCAATAAACAGTCGGAGATGATCCGAAAGAATCTTAGCTCCCATGGATACCGCTTCTTCCGGGCTCAGCGACCCGTCGGTCCACACTTCGAGTGTCAGCTGATCATAATCGGTGACCTGACCCACCCGCGTGTCGGCCACCGACCAATTCACTTTGCGCACCGGACTGAAAATGGAAGCCACTGGGATGACTCCCACGGCCTGATCCGGCCGCTTGTTGCGATTTTGGAATTGGTGTAAGCGGCGCCGTTCAACCGTCAGGTCCAGCGCTAAATGCCCACCTTCATCCACTTCGGCAATATAGTGATCTGGATCCAAAATATCAATGTCCGCATCCGCTCGAATGTCCCCAGCCGTCACCCGGCCCGGACCATCTTTCTCAATACGCACAGTGCGCGGTTCATCCGACCACAATCGAAGCGCCAAGTGTTTTACATTGAGGATAATGTCGGCAGTGTCCTCAACCACACCGGGTACGACCGAAAACTCATGGAGAACGCCTTCAATTCTCACCGAGGTGACGGCGCTCCCCGGCAAGGAAGACAAGAGAATCCGTCGCAACGAATTGCCGAGCGTAATCCCATATCCTCGATCCAACGGCTCGATCACAAACCGTCCAAAATGGATTTCGTTTCCATCGTCCACTCGACGAATTTCCGGTTTCTCGATTTCGGTCATTGAATGGCCTGCAACGCAGGCCTTCCCCCCTTTCGCGCAACCCTTATTTAGGTCGCTCGATTACCGCGAATACCACTCAACAATCAACTGTTCTTGTACTGGGGCATCAATCTCATCGCGATTGGGCAAGCGCACAATCGTACCTTCCAGCTTATCGGCCTGTACCTCAAGCCACGCCGGAATGCCCCGTGCCTGCGGTTGCGCCATCTCCTTGAACCGAGTCTTTTCCCGACTCCCGTCCCGAACCCGCACTACATCGCCAGGTTTCACCGAATAGGAAGGAATATTGACCCGTCGCCCGTTCACCGCAAAGTGGTTATGGCGAACTAATTGGCGAGCTTCCGCTCGAGAAGAGGCCAGCCCCATGCGATACACGACGTTATCCAACCGCCGTTCTAATAGCTGAAGCAAAACCTCGCCGGTGACCCCTTTCTTTTGGGCCGCCTTGCCAAAATAGCGGGCAAACTGACCCTCCATAACCCCATACGTCCGCCGCGCTTTCTGCTTTTCCCGGAGTTGCACTCCGTACTCAGAAAGTTTACGGCGCCCTTGTCCGTGCTGACCCGGGGGATATGCCCGCCGCTGCACAGGACACTTATCGGTGAAACACTTTTCACCTTTCAAATATAACTTCACTCCTTCGCGTCGACAAAGTCGACACACCGGACCGGTATACCGTGCCATTAAAGCGCCTCCTTCCTTTCTCTGTTTAGACCCGCCGTCTCTTTGGCGGTCGACACCCATTGTGGGGAATCGGGGTAACATCTTTGATCATACTGACTTCCAAGCCGGCTGCCTGCAACGAGCGTATCGCCGCCTCCCGGCCAGCTCCTGGGCCTTTGACCAGCACTTCTACTTCCCGCACCCCGTAATCCATCGCACCCTTGGCTGCGGTTTCTGCTGCCAATTGAGCAGCAAACGGAGTACTCTTACGAGAGCCTTTAAATCCCGACTGTCCGGACGATGCCCACGACAGCGCATTGCCCTGCGGGTCGGTAATGGTAACAATCGTATTGTTGAACGTCGACCGAACGTGGGCGATGCCTCGATCAATATGGCGTCGATCCCTACGTTTCGGCTTTGCTGATCGCCTTGGCGGCACTCTTTAAACCCCTCCTTGTCATGGACGTCGCTCCTACTTCTTGCGACGAACTCCTACCGTGCGTCTCGGCCCCTTGCGGGTTCGCGCATTGGTCTTCGTCCTCTGGCCCCGCACCGGCATCCCTCGTCGATGGCGCAGTCCGCGGTAGCTTCCAATGTCGACCAGTCGCTTAATATTTGTCTGAACTTCTCTACGCAGGTCGCCCTCAACCCGGTATTCCCGGTCAATGACCTCGCGAATTCGCGCCACCTCTTCGTCGCTCAAATCCCGTACCCGAATGCCAGGATCGACCTTGGTCTCAGCCAAAATACGAGCCGCGGCTGGCCATCCGATGCCGTAGATATAGGGCAATGCCGCTTCGATGCGCTTATCACGGGGCAAGTCAATCCCTGAAATTCGTGCCACCAGTCTTCCTCCCTATCCTTGCGCTTGCTTATGCTTGGGATTCTCACAAATGACCATAACCCGGCCATGTCGCTTAATCACCTTGCACTTCTCACAAATCGGTTTTACCGACGCGCGTACTTTCATCGCGCCGCCCTCCTCTCTTTCGCCGCATTACTCTACTTGAACCGATAGGTAATCCGGCCTCGGGTCAAATCGTACGGTGATAATTGGACGGTGACTTTGTCGCCTGCCAAAATTTTAATAAAGTGCATACGAATCTTACCCGATACATGAGCCAACACGCGATGGCCATTCGCCAATTCTACTCTAAACATGGCATTTGGTAAAGGCTCGATGACCGTCCCCTCGACTTCAATCGCGTCCTCTTTGGCCAACATTCCACCCCCCTTCGGCTTTCACCCCGAAATAAACGCTCTAGTCTGTCCAAAAATTTTCTACCCTATCCAATCTTTTATTATACCCCAAGTCATCTCAGTTGGGTAAGGACCTCGGGACCGTTTTCATCCAAAAAAATCGTGTGCTCAAAATGGCATGACAAGCTTCCATCCCGAGTGACCACCGTCCACTCATCGTCCAACACCTCGACTTCAAACCCTCCCAAATTCACCATGGGTTCGATGGCGATCGCCAAACCCGCTCGAAGCAAGATCCCCCGACCCGCCGTGCCGTAATTAGGGACTTGAGGCTCTTCGTGCATCGCGCGTCCCACTCCGTGGCCCACGAAATCCCTCACAACCGAAAACTTATGGCTCTCGATGGTGTTTTGAACTGCCGCCGAAACATCCCCGAGGTGAGCTCCGACTTTAGCCGCCTTAATGCCTGCCCACAAGGCCGCTTCGGTCACCTCTAGTAATTCTGCGGCGCGTGCGCTAGGCGCCCCCTCCAAAAAAAGACTCAGCGCCGCATCACCCACAAATCCCTCCACGGTAGCCCCTAAATCTAAACTGACCAGATCCTGTGCTTTCAACGTTAACGAGCCCGGGATCCCGTGAACCACTTGCTGATTCACCGAGACGCAAACGCTAGCGGGGTACCCCTGATAGCCTTTAAACACGGGCGTACCCCCACGAGCCCGAATTTCCCGCTCGGCAATCACATCAAGCTCTCGGGTCTGCATGCCGGGATGCACCGAAGTTTTTAATATTTCTAAAACCTCGGCCACTACCCGGCCGGCTCGTCTCATCTTTTCGCGATCTCTCTCGCTTTTTAATTCAATCATGACCACGATCACCTTCCAGCCGAGCCAAAATCGCGTCGGTCACGTTATCCACGGGCCAATTCCCGTCCACCATCACCAGCAGGCCGCGCTCGCTGTAGTAGTTCACCAACGGCGCGGTCTCGTCCATATAGACCTCGAGTCGCTTCTTCACGGTTTCTGGCCGATCATCGTCCCGCTGGACTAACTCCGCCCCGCAGGCATCACAGATGCCGGCCAGCGCTGGCGGATTAAACACCACATGATAGCTAGCCTTGCACCCGGGGCAGGTTCTCCGCCCCGTCAGCCGACGTTCCAACACCACTGGCTCGACATAAATATGGACCACTGCGCGCAAACTCTGCTGCGCTAGGACCAACTTCGATTCAAAGTGCTGAGCTTGGGCCACATTCCGAGGAAACCCATCTAAAATGTATCCCGTCTCAGCATCTCCCGCATTCAGCCGCTCCCATGCCATCGCCTCGGTCACCTCGTCAGGCACCAATTGACCCTGACTCATAAACCGTTGAGCAGTTTGGCCGAGAGCTGTCCCCTGACTCAAGTTGGCCCGAAATAGATCCCCCGTGGACACATGAGGAATTCCGTAGCGGACGGCCAGGCGATCGGCTTGAGTGCCCTTGCCAGCCCCAGGAGCCCCCAGCATGACTAGACGCATGCCTGCGTCTCTTGGCGTCCCCACTAACTGGGTGTCCGTTTCATAAAGCCCTCATACTGCCGCATCAACATCTGCGCCTGCATCTGTTTCAATGTATCGAGGGCCACCCCGACCACAATCAAGAGCGAAGTACCGCCGAAATACAGGCCATTGATCCCCATCCCCATGGTAATAAAACTGGGGACAATCGACACCAAGCCCAAGAACAACGCCCCCACAAAGGTAAGCCGCGTGCTGACCCGCGTCAAATAATCGGCAGTGGGCTTGCCTGGCCGAATCCCCGGAATATACCCTCCCGCTTTCTTCATGTTGTCGGCGACGTCGTCCACCTTGAATACCACCTGGGTATAAAAGAAGGTAAACAACACCACCAACGTAAACTCGAATCCGATATACAGCGGGGAGGTGATTCCAAAATAATGGCTTAGCCACGTGGTCCACGAACCTTTGGCGAAATTCGCAACCGTATAGGGCAAGACCAACAGCGAAATGGCAAAAATGACCGGGATCACCCCCGCCTGATTGACTCTGAGCGGCAGATGACTAGACTGTCCTTGGTAAACCTTGCGCCCGACCACCCGTTTGGGATACTGCACAGGGATGTTTCGTTGGCCCTCGTTGACCACCACCACGCCCACTATTAGCAACAACGCGATCACCAAAAAGATAATCAGTTTCGGCCAAGTGAGTACGCCTGCGGTCAGGTACTGAAACAAATGGTTGACCCCAAACGGCAAGCGCGAAATGATTCCAAAAAAGACCAGCAGGGAAATCCCATTGCCAATCCCTTTATCGGTAATCTGTTCGCCTACCCACATCAAAATCACCGTGCCTGTCAACAACATCGCAGCACATAAAAGCATCGAGGGGATGGTGTGGTCTATGAACACATATTTCCCGTTCGACGAATAGCGATACAGGTAATATGAAATCCCAACCGACTGCAACGTCCCTAAGGCCACACTGCCCCACCGAGTCCACGTATTAATCCTTCGCTGCCCTTCTTCTCCCTCTTTGCTCCATTCTTCCAGGGTGGGCACTACCACGGTCATCAACTGCATGATAATGCTAGCATCGATATAGGGGATAATACTCAGCGCGAAAATGGACAAGGTGGCCGTCGCGCCACCGGAAAACAAATTCAACAGCGAAAATATGCTGGCTTGGCTATTAAACAGGGATTGAATGACACTCGCATTGACCCCAGGAATAGGGATGTGCGCGCCGACCCGAAACACCACCAGCATTAATAAGGTGAACCCAATCCGACGACTTAAGTTCGACGCACGAAACGCGTTCACCATGTTTTGGGCCACGTCAAATCACCTCGGCGCGCCCTTGGGCAGCCTCAATTTTCGCCACCGCAGACTTGGAAAAGGCCTGCGCCTTCACCACCAATGCTCGATCGATCTCGCCATCCCCTAAAATCTTTATCGGTCGGTTTCGCCGCACTAGCCGTTCTGCCTTCAACAGCATCGGCGTCACCTCGGTACCCGCATCAAACCGATTCAGGTCCGCCAGATTGACCACTTCATACTCGACCCTAAACGGATTGATAAAACCACGCTTGGGCAACCGACGCTGCAATGGCATTTGGCCCCCTTCAAATCCTCTGCGAATCGAACCTCCTGCTCTTGCTTTCTGCCCCTTATGCCCGCGTCCGGCGGTTTTACCCAGACCAGAACCCAGACCCCGCCCCCGCCGAGTTTTCTTTTGGTGCGATCCTGCGGCGGGCTTCAAGTCATGTAGCCTCATCAGTTTCCCGTCCCTTCACGAACCTCTTCCATCCGCACCAGGTGGCGCACCTTATGCACCATGCCCCTGACTCCGGGGTTGTCTTGGTGTTCTACCGTTCGCCACATCTTCGTCAAGCCCAACATCCTCACGGTATCTTTCTGATCCTGAGCATAACCGATCGGGCTCTTGACCAACGTTATTCTGAGCCTAGCCATGATGGCCCCCTTTTAAAATCTGAGAGACACTCCGCCCTCGTAGTTTGGCGACTTGTTGCACGTCGCGCATTTGCCGAAGTCCTTCCATGGTGGCAGCCACCACATTGTTCGGATTGGACGTCCCCAAGGACTTGGTCAACACGTCTTTAATGCCGCAGGCTTCCAACACGGCCCGCACCGGTCCTCCGGCGATCACGCCCGTACCTTCTCCGGCTGGTTTAATCAGAACACGACCCGCTCCAAACACCCCTACCACCGGATGCGGGACCGTGGTTCCTACCCGAGACACATGAACCATGTGCTTCTTGGCGTCTTCGATACCCTTACGAATCGCTTCTGGAATCTCCGCTGCTTTGCCCAGGCCGGTTCCGACGCGCCCTGCCTCGTCTCCGACAACCACCAGGGCGCTAAAACTAAATCGACGGCCGCCTTTGACCACTTTCGCCACCCGATTGATGGCCACCACTTTTTCCTTCAGTTCGGGCCCCGATTGGGCATCCGAGTGTCCACCTCTAGCCATACGCTCCCCCTAGCTCTACTTAAAAGTCTAATCCTGCTTCGCGTGCAGCATCTGCTAAAGCGGCCACACGCCCATGATAGCGGTATCCGCCCCGATCAAACACGACTTGGGTCACTCCCTTGGCTCGAGCCCGCTCAGCCACCAACTGTCCGACCGTCCGCGCCTTGGCCACGGTCAAACGGCCCGGTTCGCTGCGCACACTGGCCTCTAAGGTGGACGCCGCGGCTAGCGTATATCCCTTTTCGTCATCAATCACTTGAGCGTAAATGTGATCGTTTGACCGGAATACATTCAACCTCGGACGAGTCCCAGTACCCACCACCCGCTTGCGAATTCGAAGATGGCGGCGACGTCGAGCCGCACTACGATCCACTCGTTGATACACGTTCTAGCACCTCACTTTTTGCCGGTCTTGCCAACCTTCCGGCGAATGTGTTCTCCAGCATAATGAATCCCTTTACCCTTGTATGGTTCGGGCGGCCTCACGCCGCGAATTTCCGCTGCCATGGCTCCCACCAATTCGCGGTCATAGCCCTTTACGGACAAGTGCGTCGGATTAGGCACGTCAAACTCAATACCCTCTGGAGCTTCAAACTCTACCGGGTGAGAAAATCCCACCGTAAGCACTAACTTACTGCCCTGTTTGGAAGCCCTGTACCCTACCCCAGCCAGCTCCAAATTTTTTTGAAACCCTGCTGAGACTCCCTCCACCATGTTCGCAATCAGCGTACGGGACAATCCCCATTGGGCCCGGGCAAATCCGCTGTCATCGATGGGCACCACCGTAATCACATTGCCTTCTCGTTCAATCCGCACCTCGGGGCGCAGCTCCCGGGACAAACTTCCTCGGTTCCCTTTGACCGAAACCCGTTGCCCCTCAATCACGACCTCGACTCCGACTGGAATGGTAATTGGCAACTTTCCTATTCGTGACACCTTCACCGCACCTCCTTACCAAACGTAGCACAATACCTCGCCACCAATGTGTTCTTCGCGCGCTTGCTTTTCGGTCATCACTCCCCGCGACGTGGACAAAATCGCGATGCCGAGCCCACCCAACACCCGCGGCAGTTCATCTAGCCCGGCGTATACTCGAAGCCCTGGCCGACTAATCCTTCGTAATCCGGAAATCACTTTCTCCCGATTGGCCCCATACTTTAAATACAAGCGCAACGTCCCTCGGTGTGCATCCTCTAGTAACTCAACGTCGCGAATAAAGCCCTCCTCGCGCAAGATTCGGGCCAACTCCCGCTTCATCTTCGATGAAGGCACGTCCACATGCTCTCGATAGACCACGTTCGCATTGCGAATTCGGGTCAACATATCCGAAATCGGATCAGTCACAATATCCTCCTTCCAAGATTACCCGGTCTCTTACCAACTGGCTTTTCTGACCCCAGGTATTTCTCCGCGATGCGCCATCGTTCTAAAACACAAACGACATAGACCAAAATCTCGAATGTATCCATGCGGCCGACCGCACATCTGGCAGCGATGGTAGCTCCGCACTTTAAATTTCGGTGTGCGCTTCGCCTTGGCAATCATTGATTTCTTAGCCACAATCCACCTCCTTTGACTACCGTCCTTCGACCAAAGGCAATCCCATCAGACTAAGCAGCGCTTTGGCTTCCTCATCCGTTTGGGCACTGGTAACGATGGTGATGTCCATGCCGCGCAGCTTATCCACTTTGTCGTAATCAATCTCCGGAAAAATGATTTGCTCACGTACACCCAAGCTATAACTTCCCCGGCCGTCAAACCCACGGGAGGACAACCCGCGAAAGTCTCGCACTCGAGGCAACGCCATATAAAACAGTTTTTCGACGAAGTCGTACATGCGCTGGCCTCGAAGTGTCACCTTCGCTCCAATGGGCATGCCCGCCCGCAACTTAAACGACGCAATCGACCGCTTGGCCCGAGTCACCGCTGGCCGCTGGCCGGTAATCAGAGCCAGGTCACCTACGGCCGAATCCATCGCCTTGGAGTTGGCCACGGCTTCTCCAACGCCCATGTTGACCACAATTTTAACCACTTTAGGTACTTCCATCCGATTCTTATAATGGAACCGCTCCATCAGATTCGGTACGATTTCCTGCTCATACCGTTCCTTAAGCGCTGATTCGATCGCCATTTTCGCCCCTCTTTCGCCTGGCTCCGTGCGGCTGCTTAATCTAGCGTGGCTCCGCAACGCTTGCAATACCGAACTTTGGTGCCGTCATCCAAAAACTTCCTACCGACTCGCGTCGGCCGGTCACACGATTTACACACTAACATCACGTTGGAAACGTGCATCGGTGCCTCCATGGTCACGATGCCCCCAGTAGAGTACTCCTCGGACGGCTTTTGGTGCCGTTTCATCAAATTCAACTTCTCAACCACCACGCGGTCCCGCTTTGGAATGGACAAAATGATTTCCCCACGCTTGCCCCGGTCCCGTCCAGTTAACACATAAACCGTATCGCCCTTCCGTACGTGCATGGCCAACCCTCCTTCCCCCGGTTTAAAGAACCTCTGGCGCTAACGAGACAATTTTCATGTAGTCCCGCTCTCGCAACTCCCGCGCCACGGGTCCAAAAATACGAGTCCCACGGGGCTCATGTTCGTCTCCTCGCAAAATCACCGCCGCATTTTCGTCAAAGCGTATATACGAACCATCCGCGCGCCGTTTGCCACTTCTCGTCCGAACAATCACCGCTTTGACCACATCGCCTTTTTTGACCATCCCACCTGGCGCCGCCTGTTTGACCGACGCCACAATGATATCGCCAATATTGCCGTAACGGCGAAAGGATCCACCTAACACTCGGATGCACATCAGTTCTTTGGCCCCGGTATTATCAGCGACGTTCACCCGAGTCTGCGTTTGAATCACTTGGTTCCCCTCCTCTCTCCCTCAATCTACCGATAGGGGATATTACACCTCTGCCTTGCGGACTATTTGAATAACCCGCCAACGCTTCTCTTTAGACAACGGCCGCGTCTCCTCAATCCGCACCACATCGCCAGCTCGGCACTGATTGGTTTCGTCATGGGCTTTATAACGCTTCGTTCGCCGCATCCGACGCCCATAGATTGGATGACGGACGACCGATTCCACCGCTACTACCACCGTCTTCTGCATCTTGTCACTCACCACTTTACCTTCGCGAACCTTACGGTTTTGTGCGTGTTCCATCTTCATCCTCCTTTGCCGATGACGTGCAGGGTCCAATCTGCGTCTATTCTCCTTCAGCCGCGCTATAAGCCCGTTCTGAAAGAATCGTGTGCACCCTGGCAATATCTTTCTTGACCTGTCGAATCCGCATCGGA
>JAMCVM010000139.1 GCA_023475835.1 Bacillota bacterium
CTTATAAAGGTGAAATCACAGGTCTACCAGCGACTAACGTTTCTGCCCAGGCCCAAAACCCGTTGCGGTACGAGACTTCCCAATTTGATGGTTCAATGCTGGAACAACCCTTCTTTACGAGGGAGGCACGACGAAACCGCGGCTTTGAACGGTATTAGCGGTTTAGTCGGAGGCTAATTTCCAAGTGTCGCCGCAGTCGTGGCTCATCAAGGCTAGAGATTTCCCGCGCCGTCGAAACGTTGTGCATGGGCGCTGATAAGGATCGTGCCTTTGGCTCCCGGATGGACTCTAGGAGCGAGAGAACCGTTCGACACCAAGCGTAGATTGAATTAGGCCATGACCCAGTTTCGACCGCTGGAGTACGTCCAACTTCTATGACCTTCATAAAACCGCTGAATGGCGCAATCAAGCCAACTGTGGCACTAAGCCGTTTCATCCGGACCAGGGCGGCTTTACGAAGAAACCGACTTGAGGCTGATGGGTCATACCAGGAGGCATGTTAGCGTGGCATCCAGGGTTTTCCGCCAATGGTGGCCGCAAAAAGAAACCCAAAGGGTTGGGTTGTGGCTGGCTGGCCTCAGGCCAGCCTCAACTCACGTTGGTGAGGATGAATGAACCTCTCTGTCGGTGTAGACCTGTGGGGTTCGATTCGAGGTCTTAAGAAGACGATGAACCGCCTCCGTCGTAAAAATTAGTCGGCAGGACGCCCACTGGAAAGAATGTGCTAGGCTGCAGTTGGTTTGGATTTGGGCAGCGTTAATGTTAGTTAAGCCAAACATCTGGGTTATCGTGGAAATCACCGCGGTGCAGCGCTGGCGGTCACGGCAGCATCCAGCGAGCGCGGTGGGTGGGCCAGCCGTCCCGATCGAGGAAATGGTGATCTGCATTCCCAGAACCTGAACCAGCCCCCGTGTTACGGGAGACAGCCTATGAACCGGCGTGGCCGCCAGACGGCTGAGTTCGTTCACATCCTATAGGTTCTTCACACGGCACCTCGTTTGTTTAAAATGGTTGCGATTCTCAACTGATATAGAGACGGCGGCGGGTCAAAGGTTTCAAGCCGACGGGTGGGGTGGGGCGTTGGATTCGGAGGGCCTAAAATGGACCAGGTTTTAGAATTTCCGGGCCGAAGCAATGAGAGCAGGTGAAGCGTAGGCACGTTATGGTGTGGCCGATCTTCGATGAAAGCGTTTGCCCTAAGGCAATCGCTAAGGGAGTCACACCGGCGTTTGGGGATGGATAGACCTGAAAACGTAACGACCGGTTACGGGGCAAATCTTCCACCCAAGTGTCCAAAGAATCCTGCTAATGTCCTCCCGGCTGACAGCGGCTCAAGCGCTAGTGAAATTCTATCGGGTCTGAGACAGGAGATCGATTCCTTTTGGCCGGGGTTGGAATGAAGCCGTAAACCATGGAATACAACCTGGAAGAGGGCCTCTGTAGTAGGGAACCCTTGGTGGGTTGCCTTTCGAACCTGCGACGGCCCGAATCCGGCGACCTATGGGGCTCACATCGCTCGATACTTGGAGGAGTGAAGGAACAGAGGGATTGCTGCGCGTCTATGCGATTTGGTTGCCGCTAGCGTTAGGGCTTTTCTTTATCTCCGAGTCTTATCATTCCAACGTCAGCGAATTCACCTACACCGTACCATTTGGTCAACTCTGTCGGCGATCATTAGCCCCGAGCCTCATTCTGACCGCGATTGTTGCTATCGTGGCGGGCTGGCGTCGACTGACGCAGCGACTTTATGATCGCAGTATGTGGAGGAACTTAGATGTTCCGGAACAATTTTCTCGCCGACGAATTGAACCCGGTCCTGGAGGAAGCCAAATACCGCAAACGCCACGGGTTCTTTGTCGAGGCCTGGTGCTTTGTCTTCGCGGCCTTTTTAGGCTCCCTCTGGGGTCTTACGCGGATCGTTCTGCCCATTTTGTCGGGGTGCCAGCGTTACCATGTGACCGGTGCCTAAAATGTCATTTCGCATGAGGTAGTAACCATCACCAACACCGCGGACAGCCATTCGCAGTTGGTGGTTGACCGGCTTACGAAGCTCTGCCCCCAATGCTCCGAACTCCCGATGATTCTCGTCTTAGATAATGCCGCCTACCAACGCTATGCGTGGATGCGGGATAAGGCGGCTGAACTTACAATTCAGCTTCTCATTTTACCCCCGTACTCGCCCAATCTAAACCTGATCGAACGCCTGGGGAAGTTTGTCCAATCCGAATGTCTACACTCGGTCTATCACGAAATCTGTGCCGAATTGAAGCAAGCCATAAACGGCTGTTTAGCGAAGACGGCAACCGACTACACCCTGCCCTCGATATCTTGTTAATGTTGACATTTCAACCCTTTAAGGGGCTCTTGCGCATCGCCTGATATCGGTGCCGACGGATAGGTTGCTTTGGTAGCGCATAAAGACTTCCGGTCGGTGTGGTGTTGTTCGGCCTTGAATATATACGTTTCCAATGCTTCGGTAAGCCAAGACTCCTTAACCAAACAACCACTCGGTGTGGGCCTCCATCAGTCGATGCGCAAGAGCCGATTTATCGGCCGATCGTTCGGTCGAAACGTATGTGCTGGATGCGATAGGCTGAGGCTCCATGGGATCCTCAGCCCCGAGAGGGCGTCGTGAAGGCAACAGATGTACGGCGGAGAGCACAAAAAATCGTGGCTTAGCCACCATCAGCACGTCCATCGGGCTCGCTTGCCGCTGTCGTGGAACAGAACGCCAGGCCCAGCAGGCTAGAGCGCTTCTCGTGGTTCGGAGATCGTTGAGCCCTAGATTTCAGATGAACGGAATCCTACCCAAGGATTTCGCGCCAATGCTCCTAGAAACCGGGTGCATCAGTCCTAACAGAACGGAGCGAAAACCCTGAAATCCGCGTGGGTGCGATCTTCGAAAGACAGTTTGTCGGGTTTTGCACCAGCCCCCGAGAGCCCTGTTCGACAAGATGCGGCGCACAGATCGCTAAAAACGCTTGACCGTGAGACGATGAGATCGCAAGGTAAATCACAGTATTGGTTTCCGATCCGCAGTCTTCGGTGTTCACGGATATTGTCCACACAGAAGTGGACCCTGCGATAACGGCACCGATTTACCATCGGAATGATCGAGTATAAGCCCTTCGAACAGCTCACGCCTTCACTTACTTCATGTCGCCTGTCTCTTCCGCACGTGTCTTAGCGGGATATACACGGCGGTTAATAGGAGGACGACAGCCATGCCCAGCCCCAGCGGCAAGAGTTCATGGGGTGCCAGCGGTGCGGTCGCAATAGCTGCTACCATGAGTGCGATCGCTAGCCAGGAAAACCACGGATATAAGGGCACCCGATATTTTAGAACTTGGCCTTTTTGTTCCAGTTCGGGTCGATATTTAATCTCCGTGCCTACGATCATAATCCAGATAAACAAAGCTTGAAAGCCCGTGGCGGTGACTAGATAGGTGTAGGCGGTTTTGGGCAGAAAATAGGCCAAGGCGCTGACCATGACCAACAATACGCCAGAGACGAGATTGGCCATGCGGGGGATCCCGTGACTTTCTCTGGCCACCCAGGCGGGAGCGTCATGAATACGGCCCAGGGTCGCTAAGACTCGGTTGGTGGCATAAAGGCCGGCGTTCATTGCACTAATGACGGCCACCAAAATAACAAAGTTGAATACTTCCGCCGGCCATGGCGTCGACAGACGACTTAAAGCTGCGGTAAACGGGCTGGTGGTGGTCGGCATGCGCGACCAGACCACGAGGCCAGTAAGTGCCAAAGCCGCCATGCCATACAGCACGTAGATGGTAATGACGGTATTTCGAATCGTTTTTCCAATGACTTGCTCCGGATTTTGAATTTGGGGGGCAGCCAATCCCAAGACTCCGGTTCCGGACATCGAGAACAGCACCAGAATCATGGCCGCTCCGATTCCCTTCACCCCGTGGGGGAAAAATCCTGGACTTCGAAACCAAAGGGTCGAACCGTGGATAGTGTGAACTGGCAAGAGGTTACTAATGATGAACAAGACGGCTACGATAAAGAGGGAGGTAGCAACGATTTTGACCCAGGACATCGACGATTCCACGCGGCTGAACCCTCGTACGGTAAGGAAATTGATCCCCGTGATGACGGCCGCATAACCCACGGAAAAAACGACCACAGGAACCGAAGGGAACCATACCCGAGTAAAAAGGCCTCCCGCCGTGGCCTCGGCAGCAATATTAAGAATGCTCGAAAACCAAAAGACCCATCCGCCGACAAATGAGAAGCCTGGGCCTAAAGCGTGATGGGCAAATGCCAAAAATGAGCCTCGTTCGCGGTCAGCCGCCGCCATTTCCGCGAGTGCCATCACCTCCATAGACATGATGCTCACTCCAATGAGAAATGAAATAATGATGCTGGGCCCAGCTAAACGAATGGCCGTGCCACTCGCCAGAAATAGACCCGAACCCATAATTCCGCCCACGGTCATCAACGAGAGCGTTCCAGCAGAAATTGCGTTCGGTGCCTTATCGGAGGCACTGCTTCCAAATTGACGGCTTGCTAAGCGACTTTCTGTCGGCTTTCTGGTCTTTGTCGTGTTCATGGCCCTAGTATGAAACGAAATCCCGCGGTTCATGCGCTGCCGCCACGACGGCCCAGGCGAACGGTCAGTCTGAGCGACTTCACTTTGAAGTGCGGGGCCGAGGATATCCCCACAATGAGACTGCCAAGTCAGGGCAATCAGCCTTAGACGAAGGGTGGTGCGTGCCCCACCCTTCGTCCAACTGGTTCGAAAGTTCATCGGCGAATGGGAGGATGCCCGAGCCGCGGACATCCTCCCGCTGCCATGGAGGGCGATCCCTTGGCCCTGGAACCCGTCCCCTCCGTAGAGAAGCGAGGGGTTCAGCATCGAAGCCAGTCATCCGCTGGTTCCCACCACCCCGAGCCAACCTGCTTCGGGAGTCCAATCAACGCCTGGGCTGCCGTCAAAAAGGAGCCTAAGCGTGGGCCTTAGGGTTCACTTGGGATACCCCTTCCAGCCGCAAAAGCTGTGCTTTGAGGTCGAGCCCGCCGCCAAATCCGGTGAGACTTCCATCCGAACCAATCACTCGGTGGCAAGGGATCACCACGGCAATAGGGTTTTTGCCGACGGCACGGCCTACTGCTCGGTAGGCTTTCGGATATCCGGCTGCTCGCGCGACGTCGGCATAGCTCCAGGTCTGACCGTAGGGGATCTGCTCGAGACTACGCCACACTCGGCGCTGAAATAAAGTGCCTGACAAAACGTCTAATTCTAAGGCAAACGCTTGGCGTTGACCAGAAAAATATTGGTCGAGTTGTTCGAGATAGGTTGCCATTCGCGAGACCGAGTGTTCTGGACGAAAGGCCGAATGCCGGCGAAAGAAGTCAGCGACCGACTCTTGGCGATGATAAGGCAAGGCCAGAAAACTGAGCCCTCGACTGCTGGCGATTAGCGTGAAGCTCTGGTCGTGATGGGCGTAATCTGCCCAATAGAGAACGGATTTTCTGGATTCTTCCGCGTCCATAGTGAACGCCTCCTTCGGTATCGCAGACACTGTTTGGATGCGATGGTCGTCGCTTCGCAAAAAAGCCAACCCGTCTTAGTGGACAACCTTCGGCGGCGATGATTCTCGACCAGAGGATTCAGGTTATCGCACTTTCAGATCACCAACGCCCGCACCCAATCGTCGGCGGGCGTTATCCGAGTTGACGAAGTCCTTCGGCGGCACCGTCTATGGCCGTCGCCACCGGGCGTGTGAGTTCCTCGGGAAACGCCTCGGTCAGCGCTTCTTGTAATTTGGCGGTGGCGTCTTGAGGCAATAGGGCGACCACACTGCCACCGAATCCCGCACCGGTGAGACGGGCCCCGGCATTTCCCCAGGACAAGGTTTTACGAAGATCTACTACGACTGACACCACTTTGTCTAGGGTCGGAGTGGAAACCTCGTAGTCGTCGCGAAGTGAGCGATGACTTTCACTCAAAAGGTCGGCTACCCCTGCCCAGTCTCCGTTTTTCGCACATTCCACGGTGGACTGCACGCGCAGGTTTTCGCTGATAATGTGGCGGGCGCGGCGGCGAAGCCGGGAGTCGCTGATGCGTTCGAAGTCCTTCGGTGACGCCTGGCAGAGTAGATCAAGACCGAGACTCATACTGGCATCTTTGGCCTCTTGAACTCGAATATCGTAAGCGCTGGCCGCGAGCGTGCGGGGTGTCTTGGTATCAATGATCCAAAACCGGTAGCCGCGGCTAGAAAAATCAAAGGGAATCGGTGTGGCTAAATGTTTGCCCGCGTCAATAAGCACTGCCTGGCCAGCCTTAGCAAACACAATCGCGGTTTGATCCAAAATCCCGGTGTGGACTCCCAAATAGCGGTTTTCTACGGTTTGCGCTAACTGGACCAAGCGCTTAGGGTCCATCGGCGAAGGATGGGCTAAGCACGAGAGCAAAGCTAGCGCTAGAGCGGCGGAGGAGGAGAGGCCGCTTCCCGCCGGCAGAGTCGACGAGACCCACAAATCAAACCCGCGGTCAATCGCTAAGAGGTCCACTGCAGCAGCCGCAAAGCCGAACAACCCTTGCAGCGGAGCGTCATGATCGGCCTGCCTTCCGGCCTCTTGAAGCTTATCCAATGGGCCCTGCCAGCGGGGCATCGTGTCCAAGGCACTGCCTAATTGGATCAAGCCGTCCGTGCGCCAACTCAGGCCGACCGTGGTGGCAAGCGTGATAGCTATCGGCAGCGACCACCCACCTTGATAATCAGTATGGTCTCCGATGCAATTCACTCGTCCTGGAGCTTGAAAGACTACGTCAGGGGTCTGACCGTAGAGCGAACGGAAAGTGGAAAGGAATGTTGAATAAATCCGGCTGTCGGGATTCATAGAGCCTCCTTGGATGTTGGTTTTTTCAGGGATTTGCTTAACATGGAATCCATCGTGACTTAGATCGCCGTGAAGCAGCCACTTCCCGCCCTGAGGCTCGCTGCAACCAGCGGGTCTACACCTGGGCGTGGAGCAAAAGCACTTGCCCGCTCGATAAACTCAGGGTTCTGGCATGAAAAACGGCACGCCTAGAGATGTTTTTCAGATGGAGGATCGGGGCGGGGTTCGGGCTCTCGGTCATTCGGTTTCGGAAACAGTCGGCGGGATAAAAACACCCCAGCCCAGGCGCTTACGGCAATGGCGGCAATGACGATCCAATACCAAGGGCCGCGAGTCACTGCATTCGTGAAGATAAGGATGACTAGCCCTAAGAAGATAAGCTCTGCGGCCAGGATGGCATAAAGCACCCGACGATTGATGATTAAAGCTCCTTTCGTCCGTGTAGCCAGCTTAAATAGCTAAGTCTTGTTCTCCAGCCAAATATCTGCTGGCAGCAAGACACACGCGCTGATAATAGCGATCCCGACAAGGTACAAAGGCGGAAGACCGCAGAGTTAGGGTTCGGCTTTGCCCCGAAGTTTCTAATACCGACAGTCGCAGAGACTCGCGCCGGCCCTGAAACAAATCCATCACCTGGTTTAGCTCCATCCAAGTCAACGCGGACACTTCTTGTGCATCTGGGCGAAAGGCCTCAAGTCTTAGGTTCACCTCAGCGAGAAAGATCTGTTGAAATTCTCGGTCAATGCGGGTTGGCGTTGAAGCCGCGGCTAAGCGCAACCCTAACGGCACGAGATCCGCGAAAGGCAGCACAATGCCTAGTTCTTCGGCAATCTCACGGGAGGCATCACAAAGACTTTCGCCTGCGCGCACGTGGCCACCCACCGAAGTATCCCAGAGCCCGGGGTAATCTAGTTTGTTGGAGCTTCGCCGCTGAAACAGTACGGCGGGCGAGGGATGCCGCCGTACCATCCAGCAATCGAAGGTTTGGTGCCAATCTCCGTCTCGATGAACCGCTTCGCGCGTTTTGCGTCCGACCCATTGAAAATTGTCGTCGTAGACATCCAGCCACTCTTCGAGTTCGGCAAACCGAGACTGTGGTTCGATCATATCGTTTAACCCTCGACCAAATTCCCCAACACGGTCTGCAAGATGCCGCCGATACGATAGTAGTCCACATCGACCGGGGTGTCGAAGCGCACGATGGTGCGGATTTCGGCGTTGTGCCCATCGGGGTAGTCAATGCGTACAGTGGCTTCTGCGAGCGGCGACAAGGGCTCTTCAAGCGCAATGGTGACCAATTCTTCACCGGTAAGGTGCAGATCGTGCCAACTTTGGCCTTGGAGAAACTGCAAAGGCAAGACGCCCATGCCCACCAAGTTCGACCGGTGAATTCGTTCAAAGCTTTCAGCAATGACGGCTTTTACTCCGAGCAGAGACGTCCCCTTGGCTGCCCAGTCGCGAGAGCTTCCGGTGCCGTATTCTTTACCCGCAAATATCACCAGAGGCACGCCGTTCGCTTTGTACTGCATGGCTGCATCATAGATGGAAACGACCTCGCCATCGGGAAAGTGGCGAGTCACTCCACCTTCGGTTCCAGGCGCGATTTGGTTGCGAATGCGGATATTGGCAAACGTACCCCGCATCATCACCTCGTGGTTTCCCCGTCGCGAACCGTAAGAGTTGAAGTCTTTCGGTTCAAGACCGTGTGCCTTCAGGTATTGGGCGGCGGGGGTGTTGGCGCCAATGCTTCCGGCAGGAGAGATGTGATCCGTGGTAATGGAGTCGCCAAACATGGCGAGAATGCGCGCCTTGGTAATTGTCTGGACGGGACCGGGGGTGCTGGACCAACCTTCGAAGAAGGGCGGCTCTTGAATGTAGGTGGAATGAGCATCCCATGCGTACAATTCTCCCACTGGAGCCTCTAAACTATTCCATAAGGAGTTGGCCCCGAACACCTCTTCATACTGTTTAAGATAGAGTTCCGGCTTCACGGCGGCCACCATGGTTTGATCGATCTCTTGAGCCGAGGGCCACAAATCGCGAAGATAGACCGGGTGGTGATTTTGGTCATAGCCAATCGGGTCGTGGTCTAAATCGGTGTCGACGGTACCGGCCAGAGCGTACGCCACCACCAGTGGCGGTGAGGCTAAATAATTCGCTTTGACCAGCGGATGGATCCTGCCTTCAAAGTTGCGGTTGCCGCTCAGCACCGAAGCGACGGTGAGGTCGTTGTCCTGGATTGCCGCGGTCACCTCATCAGACAACGGGCCACTGTTGCCGATGCAGGTGGTGCAGCCATAGCCTACCAGGTCAAACCCTAACGCAGCCAAAGGCTCCATCAATCCCGCCTGCTGCAAGTAAGCGGTGACGACCCGCGAACCGGGCGCTAAACTGGTTTTCACATAATTGGGGACTTTGAGGCCCAGCTTGACCGCCCGTTGCGCGAGTAAGCCCGCCGCTATCATCACACTGGGATTCGAGGTATTGGTACAACTGGTGATAGCCGCAATCACCACTGAGCCTGTGGCAAGCTTCTCCTGCGTTCCGGTTACCGTCGCGCTTCGGCCAACTTGTTCTGGCGTCAGGCCAAAGCCACGGCCTTCCACCGGAGTCGTTAGAGCCTTGCGAAAGGTTGACTGCATGGCTGCAAGAGGAACCCGATCTTGCGGCCGCTTGGGGCCCGAAAGGCTGGGCACGATGCTGTTTAAATCCAGTTCTATGACATCGGTGTAGTGGCTCTCGGAAGTATCTGGGCTGACGAACATGCCTTGTTCGCGGAGGTACCATTCGACTAAGCGGATATGCTCAGCGGGTCGTCCGGTTGACCTGAGATAGTGAAGAGTTTCCTCATCCGGGGGGAAAAATCCCATGGTGGCTCCGTATTCCGGCGCCATGTTGGCCACCGTGGCCCGGTCTGCTAGGGTCATATCCCGAACTCCCGGTCCATAGAACTCGACAAATTTGCCGACGACCCCGTACTCTCGCAGAGTTTGGGTGATCGTCAGAGCCAAGTCGGTGGCCGTCGCACCAGCTGGAAGCGAACCGGAAATGCGAAAGCCGATCACTTCCGGCATTAAGAAGAAAAGCGGTTGACCCAGCATATTCGCTTCCGCTTCGATGCCGCCAACCCCCCATCCCAGGACGCCTAAGCCGTTGATCATGGTGGTGTGGGAATCGGTACCGACTACGGAATCGGGAAAGATTTCGGTGACCCCATCGGTCTCACGCAGGCTGACCACGGAGGCTAAGTACTCTAGATTGACTTGATGGATGATTCCGGTGTCAGGCGGCACGACTCGGAAATTACTAAAGGAGCTTTGTGCCCATTTCAGCAGGCGATAACGTTCCTGATTGCGTTCGAACTCCCGGGTCATATTGTATGCGAAGGCAGTGGCTTGTCCCGACTGGTCGACTTGAACGGAATGATCGACGACTAGGTCGACAGGAATCAGGGGATTAATCTTCTGTGGATCTCCGCCTAGAGCCTTCATTTTAGAACGCATGGCTGCCAAATCCACGACCGCGGGCACCCCAGTAAGATCTTGGAGCACCACCCGAGAGGGTTTAAAGGGGATCTCCTTTCGCTCGGGAGACTTGGGATTGTAACCCGCCAAGTTTCTGATGTCGTCCTGGCGGATTTGATAATCGTCGTATTGGCGCAGCACCGCTTCGAGAAGGATCTTAATACTCACGGGCAGGCGCGAAACCTCCCCTAGACCCTGGCCTTCCAGAGCACGCAGGCTGTAGTAGGTCAGTGGTTTGCCTTCGCGCTCCACGGTCATGCGGGCATGAAAAGGATCACTGGTTGAATGGACCAAATTATTCACCTCGTTACAAGTAGTCATCGTGATGTACCTATTGTAATCGATGTCGGCTTCGTCGGCATCCGAGAGTTAGAGAAGACCAACCGGGGTTTGACGCATCGGTCGGGCTGGCCGCGCAAAACCACGGGGTCGCCATCCGCCCCGGAGCAAGCCGTGGACTAAGATCACCGGCAGAGATTTTGACTTGCCATCATCTCTATAAAGTGCGATTCTCTTGAGTAGTTGTCATGGACTGACGCTTGCTCAGACGCGGTCCATGGTCAAATTTTTTGAAGGGGTGATGCCGAAGTGACAGGATCCACCGATGATGCCTTAGCTCACGTCAGTACATACTCTGCGCCCTCGGATCTCAAGATTACCGATATTCGATTCGCTGACATCGTGGGAGCGCCGATGCAGTGTTCGTTAATGAAGGTTTACACCAACCAAGGCTTAGTGGGTTATGGAGAAGTGCGCGACGGTGCGAGCAAAACCTACGCGTTAATGCTCAAAAGTCGGGTGCTCGGAGAAAATCCGTGTCAGGTCGACAAACTCTTTCGCCGCATCAAGCAATTTGGCGGTCATGCTCGCCAAGGCGGAGGCGTCAGTGGAGTTGAAATAGCACTGTGGGACCTTGCTGGCAAAGCGTATGGGGTACCCATCTACCAGATGCTTGGAGGCAAGTTTCGAAGTCGGGTGCGCATGTATTGCGACACCGATAACAACGGCCGGACCGATGGCGCGTCGATGGGCGAAGCCCTCAAACGTCGGATGGAACTGGGCTATACGTTTTTGAAAATGGACCTGGGGGTCTCGATCATTATAGATCAACCGGGGGCACTGTCGGCGCCGTTGGGTTTTCTCGATGAACTGCGTGGCCATTCTCGTCGACTCGGACCGAACCCAACTGCGGAAGAACGACGATGGCAGCGTAATCGGGCCTATGACGTGTTCAACGTGGCCCATCCATTTACCCATATCCACGTGACCGAACACGGGTTGGACCTCTTGGAACAATATGTCGCCGATGTGCGATCGGTCATCGGCTATGAAGTCCCCCTGGCTATTGATCATTTCGGCCATATTGGCGTCGACGACTGCATCAAATTGGCCCGGCGCTTGGAACGATACAATTTGGCTTGGCTCGAAGACATGGTTCCCTGGCAGTTGACCGCGCAATACGTCAAACTGTCAGCGGCGAGTACTACTCCGATTTGCACCGGTGAAGACATCTACCTGAAAGAAAACTTCCGGCCTCTTTTGGAAAACCATGGGGTATCGGTCATTCATCCCGATATCTTGACTTCTGGAGGCATCTTAGAAAACAAGAAAATTGGTGATATGGCCGAGGAATATGGAGTGTCCATGGCAGTGCATATGGCAGAAAGTCCCATCGCCTGTCTGGCCGCGGTACACAGTGTAGCCGCCACCAATAATTTTATTGCCCTTGAATATCATTCGGTGGATGTGCCGTGGTGGGATGACATCGTAAGCGGTCTCCCCAAACCTCTGGTCAACCAGGGTTACATCGAGGTTCCCGAACGTCCTGGTCTCGGCATCGAGGCATTAAACGATGAAGTAATCCGGGAACACTTGTCGTCTACGGTTCCAGGCTTGTGGGAAAGCACCAGCCAATGGGACGGGGAATGGTCCAACGACCGACTATGGAGTTGAGCATGGCACAGGGGAGCGACTAGCGTGAATTTGCGGGGCCAAGTGGCGCTTATCTCGGACGGCGAGGCCGAGTCCGGTCGCGCGATTGCCCGAAAACTCTTGACCGCAGGATCTCGGGTGGTGATCAATGTGGCTCCGACCGCCGATTTGGACTCACTCAAAGCGGCGTTTGGTCCTGCAGACAAAGAGCGCGGCGAGGTCTTGTGGACCCAGTATGGGCTGAGTCACACGGCAGATGTCGAAGATCTATGGAAAGAGGTCCTGACGCATTGGCGTCGGGTCGATGTCCTCGTCCATAATTCGCAATTGGTGCATCCGGTATCCGTCGAAGACTGCGACCCCCAGCGGTACCAAGAGCTGATGGACGTGAATGTCAAAAGCGCGTTTCTATTGACCCAGGCGTTTGGCCGACAGGCAGAGACCCACTCAGGAAGGATCATCTATGTGAGCACGATTCACGACCAAAAACCTACTGGGTCCTCGTTCGTGTATTCCGTCGCCAAAGGCGCTTTGGCCATGCTGGCGCGGGAAGCGGCCTTGGAGTTGGGACGAAGAGGCGTGTCCGTGAACGTCATTGAAATGGGCCCGGTGGAAGGTGATGACCTCCGGTTTGCCAGCTCGCTGAGCGATGTGTACACGGCCTATCGCTTCAAAGTGCCTTCGGCGGTTTTAGGAACGTACGCGGATTTGGCTCATCTGGTATGGTTTCTGGCGTTGCCCGAATCGCGTTTTCTCAATGGGGCTTCAATCCGTCTCGACGGAGGATTTCATTTGCACTATATGAACCACAAGATGAAGCGCGAGTGAGGGCTGGGGATGGGATTTGAAGGCAAGGTAGCGCTAGTCACGGGAGCCGGAACCGGCATTGGCAAGGGTGTCGCCGTGGCCCTGGGCCGTCAGGGCGCCAAAGTGGCCGTCAATTACGTCGTCGATCCAGCCGCGGCGGAGGACACGGTGAGGCAAATCGTCGATGCTGGGGGCGAGGCGATCAGCGTGTTAGCCGACGTGTCTTTACCGGAGCAAGTGGCGAACATGGTCGGGCTCGTGGTCGAGGTCTACGGCGGCATTGACATTTTGGTGAATAACGCCGCGCGGCAGCCTAATCTTAGTTTGCTCGAATATGACGAGGCGACTTATGATGCGGTGATGGCGGTAAATTGTATGGGATACTGGTTGATGATCCAAGCAGTGGTTCCGTCCATGAAGGCCAGGGGCGGCGGCAGGATCATCAATATTTCATCGGTGCACGGCAAGCGCCCCACCGACTTCGATGTGGTCTACGCGATGTCTAAAGGCGGGATAAAGATGCTTTCCCGGGAGGCTGCCATTGAACTCGCCCGTTATCAGATTACGGTTAATGTTATTGAGCCGGGTGCGGTCCGGGTTGGAACCAAGAGCGGAAACCCTCGACCGATTGTACCACCCGGGTTGGCGCCTGAGATTCGCAGGCAGGATGCTCACAGTAAGTTTCCGTTGGGCAGAGTCGGACAACCCGAGGATATTGCTCATGTGGTGGCTTTTTTAGCGTCGGCAGAAAGCGAATATATTACGGGGGCAGCGATACGCGCCGATGGCGGCAGTATGTTGTTGTAGCCCGATCAGAAAGGGTGAACAGGCGTGCAGTTCAGAAACCGGGAAGATGTGATTCAACTCACTCCGTTATGGACGGGAGAACGCTCTTTGGACGGCAGGCCGAGGGTGTCAGACGATATCCTTCGGCGGATGGAGAAAATGACGACGGAAGAGGCTTGGGGAGTTCTTTGGAATCACGGTTACAAATATCAGTTTGAAGGCGATTTCAGGATTCTGCATCCTGATCGGGTGATGGTCGGACGGGCAGTGACCGCCATGATGGTGCCGATGCGGCCTGATTTGCACAATTATCTCTTGGAATATGGACAGCAGCAGGAAGGGCGGCACGGATTCTTTAATGTGTGGGTCGTCGATGCGCTCGAAGAAGGCGACGTCATGGTGGTCGATATGTTTGATAAAATTTTTGAAGGTACGTTTTCTGGAGGGAATCTTTCTACCACGGTAGCCTCCAGAACCCATCGCGGCCAGGTGATCTATGGTGGGATCCGGGATTTTCAACAGGTGGTAGAAATCGAGAACCTGCAGACGTATTACCGAGGCATTGATCCGACTCCCATCCGCGAGGTGACCATGACCGGGATGAACGTACCTTGCCGGATTGGTAAAGCCGTATGCCTTCCCGGTGACATCGTCCTAGGTACAAGCTCCGGGGTGCTTTTCATTCCCCCCCACTTGGCGGAAGAGTGCGTGCTGCAAGCGGAGCGGACGAGGCTTCGCGATCTCTTTGGCTTTGAACGGATCAAAGCCGGGAAATATAGCTCGGCGGACATTGATGTCGGCAAATGGACCCCTGAAATTGAAGCGGATTTTACCATCTGGAGGAAAGACCATACGCCAGAGGATTTGAAGCATTTGACTTGGGAAGACGAAGAATAAACGGACGTACTCTTAACAATTAGGGAAGTGGGTCAGCGGAGACGGACACCGGGTAGAACCGAAGTCCGTCTCCGTTCGCGTAGGGGAAGGCTGAGTCGGATTGAACCCCTATGAGGGATAGGTTTCTGCCATCGAGCGGCGGTTGTGGAGCGGTCGAATATTGATGACGCCAGTGCTTTGCAATCTTTTTTTGCCGATAACCCAACGGATGGTTCAAGCCTGGCTGAACGACGTGATAGTAGAGCAAGGTGGCCGGTGCTCTAGCCTGACGAGGTGGATAAGACGCGGTTTTCCGACGAGAAGCGATGACGGCTGGAGTGAGAGCTAAGGTAAAAATCGCAGCGGACCCACTCGAGTGGTCATCCGGGCGTACCACGGAAAATCTCTTAAGCGCGGTAACTCCGCTAAATCAAGCATGTTCACCTCTTAACAGTCTATCGACATCCGTCTCGGATGGCTCCTCTAGCGTGACCAGGAGAAAACGCAGGTGGCACTGCCGTTTCTGAATCCACGTGTTGCGCATCCATAGATTGTGGTTGGTAAATGGCTTTAAAAGCCCAATGTACTGGGCTCATCAACTTAGGCCCCTCAATAGGTAGCTTGACGATCATGGCGCGATACAACATCAAGGTATAAGGGTGCGAAACCCGGGTTGAAGTCTGTGGCCAATGTGGTTCTCGCTGATCTGGGATATGGAGTCGGACGAAGCGACCGTCGGTCAGGGGCGCCAGTTCGAGGCGATTTTTACGCGCTTTTGCTCGTCATGGGAAAGCTTTGCCTCGGGCTAATCCACGTGATGCGAAATCTTGCTTGGCCCCATAGCTCGGCTGGGAAAGGTTCGCTTTTAGGGGAGCGGCCTTACCATGCCGCCGACGCCGCCCTGGGATCTAAGTCCCAAAAACACTGGCTTTTATTGGCCTTGATCGAAAGTAAGCGGGATGTTGTGCTGGTTTCGGGTATTCATCCGGTGGAAACCTCAGTACTGGCAGTCTTAACGGTCGCCGCCCGAATTTTTCACACCCGTTCGCTGGTACCAAAGAGTGACCCCGGCATGACCCGGGGTCTTTAGGTCTCCGTATTTTGTTTTAGGGAGACCCTGCTTTCTGGCGGCGGTTCGGTTCTGCCCTGGGCTGGCTGCAGGTTGATAATCGGTGCGTTACGCATTCCCGTCATCACCCACCCAATGTTGGATGGCATCAGGCGGTGGCCTTGACACCAAGGGGCTAACCTTCGCCTAGGGATCCACGGATTATATCGGCGGCATGCGGGCTGATGGCAAGCGAGGTCTTGGCCGCCAGCAAACGCTGAGTTCTCGCTCCATCGGCGGTTAAGCGGTCGGAAGCGGACTCGACAGTCCCTAGACGGGGGCGAGAGTCGCTTCGGCGGTCACCGCGGGTTTGTCCTGGCCGACTACCGTCACTGACAGTTGGACCATGAGATGGTCCGGATCTCGGCGTTTGACTATGCCTTCCAGACGAATCGGCTGATTGGGCTCAACGAAGCCGCGGAACCTTGTCCGAAAGTCCACCAAGTGAAAGCGACCGCGATTCCACGAATCAAGATAGCGGCCAAGAACCGCCATGTTCAACATGCCGTGGACTACGATTCCGGGCAAGCCGTAAGATTCCGCGGTACAGCGGTCATAGTGAATAGGATTGAAATCTCCGGATGCTGCGGCGTAGCGAATCAAATCAGAGGACTGATAAGTCATCGTGTGCACCGGTAGACGCTCAATTTCGCTCGGCATCTGAACTCTCCTCTTCCACGCGCGGTGACAAAATGAGCGACTCCGACTCAAAAACCAGGTTCCCTTCGTTCGTCGTCCCGCGAGTCGTTAAAGTGACAAAAGCGGTCTGACCACGGACTTTAAATCCCGTAACCTCTTGGACCACCGTGATCTGCATGCCAACATGCATGGCAATGCCATAACGAAAGCGCTGTTCCCCGTGGATCAGCCCGGACTGGGGCAAGTCAAAGCCTAAGATGGGCCAGGGCGTTAGCGACGCCGCATAAGTGAATGGGATGGGCGTCTCAGACCATGGGTCGAACCCGTCCCAAGTGGGAATGGCTCGTTGGAACGGCTTGATCCAGGAGTCGTCAAGCACGTACGATCGCGGCGGGCTTTTCAGGCCGACGGGATTTGTCTGCTGGGGCACAAAAACCTCTCCTTTTTTCCGATATGCTAGCAGACTGGCTCACGGATGGCTAGGGGGGAGTGACCGCTGGTCAGGTTCTGATGATATCTAGAGTGAGATAGCGCGGAGATATCGTGTGCGCGGGTCATAGTTTGCGTTTCAAAAGAAAGCCCTGGTGTTGGGACTCCATTACGCAGCAATGGGTTAAGACGCCCACAGTTTTGGCATTAAATGG
>JAMCVM010000246.1 GCA_023475835.1 Bacillota bacterium
GGCTAGGCTGAGAGTCACCGCGATTTCCCAATAGGAAGCGGACCGTGTTCCGAAACTTGCGATAGGTCTCTGCCATCTGTTTCATCAAATCGTCTGAAATTCTCACGTCGGTCCGATATTCGCTGGATGCCACCCAAAGGCGCAGAATATCTGCGCCATATCGATCGATCAACTGGAGCGGATCGATAGTATTGCCAAGCGACTTGTGCATCTCTTGTCCAGCTTGATCCAGCACCCATCCGTGCGTCAGCACACCCCGGTAGGGGGCGCTCCCATGCACTGCCACGCCCTCCGTCAAGAGCGCCATGAACCAGCCGCGGTATTGATCATTGCCCTCAAGAATGAGATCGGCTGGCCAGCGGAGCTCCTCTCGTCGCTCTAACACTTGTTGGCTCGCGCCAGAATCCATCCATACATCAAAAACATCTTTTTCTTTGCGAAAACTTTGGTGGCCACAGACCGGGCACTTCATATCGGCGGGCAAAAAATACTGGGCTGGTTCCAACCACCAGACATCCGAGCCGCGCAGGGCGACAAGATCCGCCACGGATCGCACTAAATCAGCGGACAATAAGGCATGATTACACTGCTCACAGTAAAAGGCTGGAATCGGAACCCCATAGGCCCGTTGCCTAGACAAGCACCAATCTCTGCGGTCCCGCACCATGCCCCCAATGCGGTCTTTACCCCAACCCGGGTCCCACTTCACGGTCTCGGTGGCGTCCATCATACCGTCGCGGACTTTGTCGATAGACATAAACCATTGCGAGGTCGCCCGATAAATCACCGGGCTCTTGCACCGCCAACAAAACGTATTTTGATGACGGATCGCCTCCACCTTGAGCAGCGCATTCTCCCTTCGGAGCAAATCGAGCACCCGCTCATTGCCTTGGCGGTAAAACAGCCCAGCGACTTCCGGCGCTTCCTCCGTAAAAATCCCTTGCGAGTTCAATGGCTGAATCATAGGCAATTGATATCTAAGGGCCGCCACGTAGTCTTCCAAGCCGTGGCCAGGTGCAGTATGCACCAACCCCGTACCGCTGTCCTGGGTCACGTGATCTCCCAAAATCAACGGTGATGGACGGTCTAAATAAGGATGCTTGGCCACCCACCCTTCCAGTTCCTTGCCGAAAAACGGGCCCCAGCGTCTCCCCGCTTCGACGCCCAGTTCCTCGAGCACCGCGCTCACTCGGTCTTCCGCTAGCAAGAGGTGACCCAACGCGGTCTCCACTACGACGTAGGGCAGGGTCGGATTGAGGGCAATAGCGACGTTCGCGGGCAGGGTCCAAGGGGTCGTAGTCCAAATCAAGGCACGCACCCCGTCGGGCATCCCCGCTCTAGGGGACAAAGCAAAGGCGACAATGACAGCATCCGCATCGCCCTCGTGATATTCGATTTCTGCTTCAGCCAGTGCGGTTTCGCACTGGGAACACCAATACACCGGCATGCGATCGCGATAAATCAAATCTTTTTCCACCATGGCCGCAAACATGCGCAATTCGTCGGCTTCGTAGCTTGGATCCATGGTCACGTAGGGATGATCCCAGTCGGCGAGAATGCCCAGTCGTTCAAATTCTTCGGTCATCAAGGGAATGAAATGACGAGCCACTTTGGCACATTCAGCCCGTAATGTAATCGGATCGATCTCATGTTGACTCACACCCAATTGCTTCAGTGCCCTGAGTTCGATGGGAAGACCATGGGTATCCCACCCTGGGACATAAGGCGTGTCCAAGCCTTGAAGGCTAAAATAGCGGTTAATCATATCTTTGACTAGTTTGTTCAAAGCCGTGCCCGTATGGATGTCACCGTTGGCGTATGGCGGACCGTCGTGCAGAATAAATCGGTCGCAGCCACGATGAGCCTGGCGAGCCAGCGAATACAACTGCATCTCTTGCCATTGCTTCAGCCAATCCGGTTCCCGTTCGGGCAAATTGGCGCGCATCGGAAATAACGTCTTCGGTAGGTTTAAGGTTGCTCGATAATCCATGGATCCGCTCTCTACCTTTCTTGGTCGCCGGTTCCTGCTCTGCCGCCGTTTTTCACTTGGTGTCCCACTCATATAAAATCCCTTGCCAACTATGGCAAGGGACACCCGCCTTTCGGCCAGGTCGAGACCACTCGTGATGTCTCGCCTCCACATGCTGACGAGTGATGCCAACCCCCATTTAGCCCCGGCAATACGAAGTTCTTTAGTCTGTCACTCCTTGCCCCGCTACCCTCTGGGTCGTTACGCTTATGGTAGCATATCATCCAAGCGTCGTCTAATCGTCCGCTCGACCCAGTTGACGGTCTGGCTTCATCGCACGATCGTCGAGGAACAGGGCAATTTGCGATTCTAGCAAACTCCGGACGCGGGCCCGAAATTGGTCGGTCTCACGCTGCAGACGTTCGAACTCCTGCATAATTTCTCGCACCCGGGTCTCCGCCCGATGAATCATCTCTTGGGCCTTGCCCTCGGCCTCGCGAATCACCAAGTCGGCCTCTTTGCGCGCCGCCAGTTTGACTTCTTCCGCGGTCGACTGCGCCACCACGAGCGTATTTTGCAAGGTGACTTCTAACTTCCGATATTCTTCTAAACGCTCAGTCATTCCCGCTGTGTTCTGCTTCAGTTCGTCATTTTCTCTAATCAAGGCCTCATAATCACGCACGACTTCATCTAAAAACTCGTTGACCTCATCTTCGCTATACCCCCGTACACTGCGCTTAAATTCCTTGTTGTAGATATCCAATGGAGTTAACGGCACTCTATATCCCCCTAACCGCAGCAACCTGTTCTCATTATACATGGACCGCTAAAAAGATAAAAAGCTGCCGCAAAATAAACCCCGCAATATCTACCAAAAAGATGGCAATCAACGCCGACAGATCTAGCATGCCCAAAAGCGGGATACGCCTGCGTATCGGCGCTAACACGGGCTCGGTCATTTGGACCGTCCAACCGATGACCCGCATCCATACGCCAGCAGTGCGGGGTGGGAAGAATGATCCCACGATCCGCACCACCAGAACGACATAGAAAAAATCCTGCAGGTACTGTACGGTCTCCGCCAAGCGAAAGAAAATCGGACTCATTTGATCCCGCTACGAACCCATTGCGACGGGCCGTCGTCTTCGCGTTCCACACTATCGACTTCCACATTGCTCGGGGTTACCAAATAAATATTGTCTCCCACTTGACGCAGGCCACCATCCACGGCATAGGCCACGCCCGATAAAAAGTTGAGCAGACGTTGTTGAGACCTATCATCCGCCAAATCCAGATTGACAATCACTGGGCGCCGGGCTTTGACTTGATCGGCAATCGCCTGACCATCTTCCAAGGTCCTTGGGTGCATCACCACCACCCGAAATCCCTTATGGG
>JAMCVM010000176.1 GCA_023475835.1 Bacillota bacterium
CGGCTAAAGGTGGAGTGCATGGCGGGGAGGCGCTCTGGGGGATCGTGAACACGCTGCGAGTGGGACTCCGGCTGACCCGTCAGATTACCGACGGGCGCTTCCCAACGTTAAACGCGAGGTGCAAGGGAGTCTATGTCCCTGAATCATTGCTGGACGCCTTAGCCGCGGCGCTTCGTGAAGATGGGGCACTAAAAGATCAGGCCAGTCAGGAATTAGCTTCGATTCGGCGTCAAATTCGCGACGAGTCTCGAGCGCTCGACGTGGTTTTCGAGAGAATTCTTTCGATGCCTTCTTGGGCGCCCTATCTGCAGGATCGGGTGGTCACGCTCCGCTTTGGCCGAAGAGTGGTTCCGGTTAAAATCGAGTTTCGCAACAAAGTGCGGGGCTTGGTTCACGACGAGTCCGCGAGCGGGCAAACAGTCTTTGTGGAGCCCTTGCAAGCCTTAGAACACCAAAACCACTTGACCGTACTCGAACGCAACGAGGCTGAAGAAATCGAGCGGATTCTGACGATGCTCTCAGCGGCGGTGGGAGCCGAAGCGGACGCTTTGGAGCGATTACAAGCGGTTTTGGGATGGCTAGATGAAATGTTCGCCAAAGTCCGTTTGGGCGGCGCGATGCGAGCGACGTTGCCAGACTTGGGTGGGGATCGATTGCGACTTATCGAAGCCCGCCATCCTCTGCTCGCCACGGCCGTGCCGATTAGCGTGGACCTGTCCCCCGATCAGTCCGTGCTGGTGGTGACCGGGCCCAACACTGGCGGCAAAACCGTGGCCCTGAAAACCGTGGGCTTAATGGTGGCGATGGCCCTTTCCGGAATGATGATCCCATGCCAGGATGCGACCACGATTCCTTTCTATGAACGTCTTTGGTTGGACATCGGAGATGATCAAAGCATTGAACAAAACCTCTCGACGTTTTCCAGTCATCTTTCTCGGTTAATCCCGATGATGCGTGAAGCGCGTCCGTCGGATCTTTGCCTAATCGATGAAATTGGGAGTGGGACCGATCCCGAAGAAGGTTCGGTGCTGGCCGAAGCTATGATTGAGCGTCTGTACCAGGCGGGTGCGCATGTGATGGTGACCACCCATTTGGGGCGACTAAAACTGTTGGCCTATCGCATCGAAGGCATCGAAAATGCGCAGGTGGAATTTGACCGTCAGAGCCTTCGACCCACGTATCGTTTGCTGACTGGATATCCAGGAAGTTCGCATGCACTCTATGTCGCCGAACGCTTGGGCATGCCGGCCCCTTTGCTGGAGCGGGCCCGAGAACGAATGGATCCAGAGGCCGAAGCCATGAAACGGGCTTTGGAAGACCTAGAGCAGATCAATGCTCGGCTGCGCGATGAAACCGTCGCTCTGCGCCTTCGGGAACAACAGCTACAAGACCGTGACCGCCAACTGTCCGAAAGAGAGACGCGGTTGGAACGCGAACGACAAGCAATGCGGGAGCGAGGACTCAACAGCTGGAAACGGCAATTAGACGAGTTGACGCGAAAGTTTGATCAAGTGATTCGTGAGGTGCGCAGCCAAGATGCCCAAGAACGGCAGGCGGCGATGGAAAAGTTGCGCCAAGCCTTTCGCGCGGCCCAAGACCTGCCGAGCGATCTGCAATCTGCCGGACCGGCCTTGGGCGACGACGAACGATTGCAAGTCGGCGATTGGGTCATGGCCGAAGGCTTTCGCGATGCCGGTCGCCTGGTCGAACTGCAAGGCCGAACCGCGACTGTAGAAGTAGGGGCTTTACGCCTGAAGCTTCCACTGAGCGACATGAGGAAAGCGTCTCAGAGCGCTGACAGCCAAGCCAGCCGGCGGAAGTCCAGCCAAAGAACGCTGTCCGCACCGGTCCGATCGACGGTGGGCACCGAATTGGACTTGCGCGGATTGACCGTCGATGACGCCGTGTATACCTGCGATCGCTATCTCGATGAAGCGGTTTTAGGCAATGCCCCTTGGGTGCGCATTATCCATGGCAAGGGCACCGGTGCCTTGAGAAAAGCGATTCAACAACAGTTGGCCGGCGACCCGCGGGTGGTCCAATATCGTCTGGGCGAGTCCGGCGAAGGTGGTGACGGGGTGACCGTTGCCTATCTGGAGGAGCCGAACCAATAGGACGGAATCAGGGACGGTTGGATAACGCCAGCTGCCGAGTCGACAGCGATGAGCGTCAAGAGACCGGTCCCAGTCGCTTGGGTACTCCGGCGACGTCCTCTCTGCGAGTATCCTGTCTTATCTCGACAAGGCACCGAAGCGAGACGTCTTCTCTGCACAGGCAAGCGTATCTTCCGCCTCCGGCCGTGGGCATCCCTTTTGGCCGGTGGTGACGGATGTTGGCTCATGGTGCGATGAGACCGGCGAAACGGTTTTGCCAGCCATCTTATCTGAACCCGGCCAGATCTCTCGGCGAGATTGGTGGCGAGGTGTCATCCCGTCCGAGGGGTTAAGGGGCCGATGCACTTTTCAGCAAGAAAAGGCCTATGGTATACTCTCCGCAAGTAAGGCGGGGAGGGTACTGTTTGGAGGACGTTGCGAAAATTGTCGATTGGCTGGCCAATGGAACTGAAGACGTGGTTAGTCGGGAACTCCTAGCGCAGAAAATTGAGAGCAGTCAACGCCAAAAGACACCGCTGACCGTGAAGTTGGGGGTGGATCCGACTGCTCCAGATATTCATTTGGGGCATACGGTCGTGATGGAAAAATTGCGGCAATTCCAGGAACTGGGCCATCGGGTGGTGTTCTTAATCGGCGATATGACCGGGCGGATTGGCGATCCTACCGACCGGGCGCAGGCCAGGACAGCGTTGTCTCCAGAAAAAGTGGCCGATTTCGCGAAGACCTATGTGGAGCAAGCCGGCAAAATTCTGGACCAGGAGCGGCTGATCTTACGCTATAACAGCGAATGGCTGGGGCGGTTGTCATTTGAGGCCGTGCTCGAGTTGTTGTCGAAGATGACGGTGGCTCGGGTGCTAGAACGCGATGATTTTCATCAGCGCTTTGAACAGCACGTGCCTATTCATCTGCACGAGTTGATGTATCCACTCATGCAGGGGTACGATTCGGTCGCCTTAGCTGCTGACGTGGAACTGGGAGGGACCGATCAGCGGTTTAATATTATGACCGCCCGCCACATTCAGGAGGCCTTCGGGCAACCGCCCGAGGTGGGAATGTTTCTCCCCATTTTGGAAGGTACCGACGGTGTCAGGCGCATGGGTAAGAGCCTTGGCAATTACATCGGGATCAACGAAGAGCCCGAAGAGATGTACGGTAAGGTCATGTCGATTCCGGACTCCATCATCGTGCGATGGTCGACGTTGTTGAATCGCTTTTCTCAAG
>JAMCVM010000040.1 GCA_023475835.1 Bacillota bacterium
ACCCAAAGCGCTGGCGGCGGTGGCCCGTGAACTCTGTGGGTTTCTGTGGGAAGTTGCCGTCTGGGTGCGAGTCCAACCGACTACGGAGGGACCGTCTCGGGCATCATAAACTCCAGAAAGGATCACCAACGATGTCCCATCCCGTCACGGATGGGCCCTGTGCAGGAAGCGGACGGAGATATGAGCGAGAGTCCTCGCAGCTCCTATGCGGTAGATGCCTTCGGGCATCGAGCCCGCGACTCTAGATTGAGACTGCTCGCTATCGGATCGAAAATCTTGCGGTTAGAGTCGTAAGACTCCAGTAGCCCGCGAATACGAGACTGATCCGCCGTCGTCAATAGCAACACTCCGTAGGTACCTTCCTGCACGGAGCCGGTGTGTGAACGTGAATCCTCTGGGGGAGGGGACAGTATCTGTCGTCGTCCAACAAAGTCAAGGCAACCCTTCGGGCGGCTCCGCCGACCTTGACTTTGTTGGACGACGCCCACCACGATTTTTGTCCCCCAGAGGATTGACAGGTGCTAACATACGAGGAGCTTGTCCATTTATTGCCGTCTTTCCAGTCTATTCCACAACATCTGTGGTTGTGATTTGTTCGCAATACGTATATGTTGTGTTGATCCGGGAGGAAACTCGAATTAATGGACAGGCTCCTAGCCCCCAACGTGACAGGGCGTTGTTTTGGATAAGTAGTTTTAGCGAGATATTCCTGGGCTTCGAAACGGGGGCGCGCGTCTCAGAAATGATGGCGGCCGTGGTGTTATCGTAGGCCGTCGTATTGATCCAGGGGGCGGGCACGGACGCCATCTCTGGTGCTTTGAGGGGCGCACTCTCAACCGAGGCCAGGCCCGTTCGGGCCTGCAAAGCCGCCGCGCGTTCGTGCTTGACTTCCTGTAAGTGGCGTCGATAGATGGAGCCTCGAGCAATCTGGATCAGCCCGATCCGGGGGGCGCACCTTCGCCTGGTCTGAGGGCTGACCGTTGGACCGGTCGTCCACAGCCAGGGCGTTTTGGTGTCGCACTTTGACCAAACACATATTGGTACACCGCGTTGGCGCTGCCCGTAAAACCTTCTTTAAAAAATCACGATCACAATCGAGCTTTTTGGTAACTATTTAGGTAGACCAATCGCAATGGTTGGGCTCCTGTAAGCGGTACGAATTTTTCGGTACGTCCAGCGTGGCAAAGGGCAACGCCGATGAGGGATGGGACTGCGCTATGACGGGTCAACCCGAACCATACTCTAAGAACAGTTAGCCCGTGTTGGGTTTCCAAGGCTCACCATGGACGACGGACTCCAACACCATCCACAAGGATTGTTCCTGCTTGGCCGCAGTTTGCAAATAGCCGCGAATCACCGCGAAACGCTGAGCTCCTTTGTCTGACCGAAACGATCCGGAAATGTGCTGACGGACTTTGAGCATGCGCAGGTCGCGTTCGGCCATATTATTCGTAAAAGGAACCGTGAGGTCATCCAAAAAGCGCAACGTCGCCTCGCGGTCGCGATCGAGTCGTTCCAGTCAGTTTCGCGTCTTTCTGTGCTTTGGGCGCCGTCGGCGCCCTGGGGCAAGCAACGTCTCAGGATGGTCTTCGAGTCCCTGGCGAATCAACGTATCCTAGCGCTCTCGCAAACGCTCTCTGAGGGCGGAGTCCACCGCTTTGGCTCCAGCCTGCCGGGCCGCCTCGGTGGCATCATTCATTATCATAGAGCAGGTTTCGCAACTCCTCCGCCCAGGGCTGGTGGGTGCGTTCTTTGGCATCCTCTAGTTCGCGACCGTGGTGCGCATTACCAAGCGAGTCCGTCCCCGGCTGTTTTCGATCGGCGGATAATCCATCATGCATGGTATGGCTCTCCGGCGGCCGATTCGGCAGAATCCCGGCGGCGTCCATCGCCTTATGTCCCCGGTTAGGATGGGCGAATCACCACGTCCACTGGCTATTCGAGGCCACATGAAACCACCCCCATTGGCATCGGACGTGCATCCCGGTTTCATCCGCGTGGATGGTGTGACGATCCTGCTGCAGAGCCCGTCGGACCGTCTCCATGATCGGTTCCACGCGATCGGCCACCTGACGGATGCTGCGCATTACCGGGCCGGACCTCAACCGAATCTGCCATTCCTCGCGAAACCATGCGCCAATTCGCTGGATGGGAAGCCGTGGGTAACCCTGCAGATAGACGATGCGGGCGACAATCCCTGGCCCATATTGCACCGGAGCCGACACTTCTGGGGGAAAGGCGGCTTGCGTCTTGGCGTGGCAGTCCCGACAGATTTTACTGTCCGCTCGATGAAGGGTGACCTCGAAGGGACGGTGCGGCCGATCAAACCCTGGGCGGCGTTATCTCTTTACCGCGGGCACCTCGCTCAAGTCTCGATGGCAGTGCTCGCACTGCTCGACCGTATCGGGATGGTCCACTGGCCGTCATGGGGTGCCCACATGGCCGCGTTGGCCTCCGGGTTTCTTCCCACTCCGCTGCCGTCGCGGCTTCGCCTTCCGCTTGCGAATGCCGTCACTGGAGGGCGGCTTCGAACGGTTGTGGCTATCCTAGTGGAGTGGGTGTTCCCATGCGTCGACGCGCTGACGCAGCACGACATGGTCGTGCTATCATCCTCGCACCAACGCCACGATGGCCAGCATGATGGCCAGGACCGCTTCGACGCCTCGCGTCTAGAGCCCTTGTACCTGAGCCTCATCCACCGGAGCGAGATCCCTGTCAAATCCCGGTCCCTGAAGGATGGAGAGTTCAGCCGGAATGACCTCAGACTTCGAACCCTTGGATCCCATGACCCCTTTCCCCTCCGCTTCGCAACTTGGGGGCAGGATATCACAACCTTTCGATTTGGTCCCGGGGGGCGCCTTATTTTTTCAATGGATTTGGCTGCCGTTCTACTTTAATTTAGACGAACCAAATTGGTATACCTACATAGTTACTTGGAGATTACGCGAGAGTCTGTTTGTGCTGATTGCGAACGCCCCCGAACACTCGGCCCAAGACGCGCTGATGGCGTATAAACAGCAGACCGCCGTCGAACCAGATCATCACATCTTAAAAGATCCACTGGGAGAGGCTCCCGTATTTCTCAAAGACCCAGACAAAATCATTCCCGATGTCTACCTCGTCTCTATGACGGTGCTGATCTGGCAGGTGATGCAAGCGGTCGCCCGCCGCAACGCCGGGCGTTGGGGCGTCTCGCTTCCCTACCCCAACGGAAAATGACAACCCGCCGTGACCACGAAACGCAGGAAAGAAATTTTGACCAAAATTCAGGTGGTTCGCTTTCGACATCACCAGCAGGTGCACCGAATCGTGGGGACGGATGATGTGAC